>NZ_JAPCJC010000002.1:0-93021 GCF_027707805.1 Aeromonas sp. QDB20
GAAGGGTACCACCAATCAGCAGTTGGCCACCTCTCGCCATTCATCCATGAGTGTCGCACTTATTATCTGAATTCCCGGCTGACCATTAAAAGCGGTTGGGATGCTATACCTGTCGAGATGCGTGAAAAGGCTTTAGCTCAACAACATATTGGTAGACAAAATGAGCTATAACCGTTTCCCTGAATTAATGACAGTAGGTCGAGAGTTGCTGACCTTATTGGAAAATGGGGAAGTTAATGCAGCTGAGTTGTTAATTGATCGTTACCTAGAAATGTTTAATGATTTTTTTCAGAATGCTAAATTAGAACTTGTGATTGACATAGAGCAGCAGCAAGCATTGTTAGAATTTCAATCTATCTATAAACAAGTAGAAAATACTAAGAACCAGACTGAAGCTGCTTTGTTGAAAATTTCAAAAGCAGGTCGAGCATCTTATCTTTACAAGCTGAATCTAGGTTAGTGATCTATGATGGATTTTAATAAAAAAATTAATGAAATAGAAAGTGAGTTAACCCGTCTCGAGCGCCAGAAAGAGCAGGAAGCTGCTATGCTCGATGTACTACCAGTTCGTTATGAACTGAATATGATGGCATTAGAAAAATACATGCCAGATATATATAATTTTTTCAAAGATTATGTACCCGAACGTGCATTTCGATTTTTTTGTACTGAAAATGGAGAGCCAAATGTTCTCTGGTTATCAGAAAATAAGGCTCTCTATGGTAATGAGCCATTTAAAGATGCTGAGGAACAAGTTAAATATATATTTCAACACAATAAGTTACAATGCGTTAATTTTGTAAAGGACTGGTTCGTTGGTGGTCGTATACATATTAAATATAACAATGCCATTGCTGATTTGAAACCAGATATAACACGCTGTGATATGACTTTAAATAAGTTTGTTGGCTTTGATATACCAATGGTAGTCATGTATGGTATAGGCCTTGGTTATCAGCTTGGATATTTGTATGAAAAGTTTAAGATAAAAAATCTTTTTGCTTTTGAGCCTGACTTAGATATATTTTATGCTTCTCTTTTTTGTTTTGACTGGAGTGCTCTTCTTGATTTCATGAGTAGGGAATCAATAAGTTTGCATATATTCCTAGGTGTTGATGAGAACCTCCTTGTAGGAGATATGATTAATGCCCTGAGTAGTAAAGGCGCATTTTGGTCATCAGCATATTTTTCGTTCGCACATTACAATTCAGATAAAATAAACAAATTGGTTGCTAGGGTTGAGAAGGAGTTTCACTTACTCAGGAGTGGGTGGGGGTTCTTCGATGACAATATATATTCATTGGCTCACAGTCGTATCCATCTATTAAATGAAGATTTTTTCTTAAAAAAAGAAAGAGATATGTCTTTTTTGAAAGATATACCAGCTTTTGTTGTTGGGAATGGACCTTCTTTAGATAAAAACATAAATTTTATTAAAAATCTATCAGATCAAGTAATTATTATTGCATGTGGTTCTGCAGTTAGTGCACTTTATAAAGAAGGAATTCAGGCTGATATATATGTTGCAGTTGAAAGAACCAAAAGTTCAGCTGACTTTCTAGACATAATGAATGCACGAAACTACTTGCGTGAGATGGCTTTCTTAAGTGTTGATGTCATTCATCCAGATTGTAAGAAGTTTTTTAGAAAAACAGGCTTAGCTTTTAAAGCAGATGAGCCTATTTATACATACTTATCGGCTTTATCAGAACAGAAATATGATACTCTAGATTATTCCAATCCTTTTGTTGGTAATTCAGGTTTAAATTATGCCTTGTTGTTAGGGTTTAAAAATGTATACTTGTTTGGTATTGACAATGGCTATAAAAATATAGAAACCCATCACTCACTATTAAGTCTATACTATAATGATAAAAAAGAAAGTAAAATTAAATCACATGTAGAAGATGCATTTTTATCCCCTGCAAATTTTGGCGGTGTAGCCTATACCAATAGGTTGTTTTCTCTTTCAGCATACAGAATGTCCCAACTCATTAGTGAATTTAAAAATACTATGTGTATGAATTGTAGCGATGGGATATATATTGATGGAGCAATTCCTCTTCATGCGGAAATGCTTAACCTTCATTCAAGAAAAATAGATAAAAAGAAGATAGTTGATAATATTTTTGATTGTGGGTTTATCAAGTTTGATGCCAGCAATCTAGATTTTGACATCCTACTAAATAAACCATTGTTTATTGATTTGATGGATATGTTCAGAAAGGACTGGAATGATGTATCTAGAGATTTCAATGATATATTATCATTGATGCAAAAACACCATGATTATTTGTATTATATTGGGCGTACCAGAGAAAGACACATATACAGAGTGCTAATTGGTTCATTGAATTATTTTTATGCCAATATTATTACACTAATGCTAATTATCATTGAGGTTGAGGATAGCCTATTTAAGGAGAAGGTTGAGCAGGCGTTGAAAATATTAGATTCTTTTTTTGTTGAGGCTTGCGACCTATATTGTAATGCTTTTGAAAATGTCGATGATAATTATTTTACAGGCTTGAATGTTTTTAAGCATGACTGACAGTTTTAACGACATATAATCTGCTGGTTTGATACCTAAGTTGCTGTTCAGAATAGTATAGTACTGAATAAGGATGGGTTTACCTCACAACGGTAGATACATCCTATCCTCACGACGAGACCTGTTCAAAGGCCTCCCGGCTGACAGCAACTAACGTGGTTGTACCTTAGAACCCCGTTAAGAAAATTTCAATGTAATCTAAGATATTATCAGTATGGTAGCGGCATTTCTAATGCGATCTTTTTTCTGCAAACTGAAGATCGATTCAGCTACCGCATTGTCCAGCTGTCACGTCGGCTCATAATTGGTGCTAGGTTGTTGGCCTGGCAGAAAGGCTGCTAGTCGTCACTATCATATTAGTTACTCTGGCCCCAGAGTGCACGATGACCTTGCTGTCTGGTTTACGCTGTCATTCGGCCATCAGCTGTGCACCCAACGCGAACTCGCGTGAAAGGATCTGTTTTATCCACCAGACCACCATTTTACAAGTGAAAATATCTATAACTATAGCCAGATACAGCCAGCCAAATCAAGTGCGGATATAGGTGGTATTGGTAACCAAACCTGATTTACCCATATAAAAATAACTTATCGCTGTATACAATTAGGTGCAGCGGTGGAAGATCTACGGGATACCCTACGTGGCTATTTATAGCCGAAAACCGTTGTGATCTGATTTATTTGCATAAGCTATCCCACCCGTTTTTACCACAGGTTTTGCCGTACTCATTCAGGTTGCCATCAATCTAGCGATAGCCATACACGGCGGCCTAAAGTGTGTGGGTCACGAATGAGTGTTTCTGGGGGCAGGTTGTTTTGAACACGTGAATAGCATCGAATGGTGCTGCTATGTATAAAAATAAGCCCAAGCGACATTTATTACCAGACACATTGTCATGACACCCCATACAGAGCGTGCTCGCTAATAAAACGATACTTCAGTCGGGCTCTCTTGTAAATTTCTGAGCGACCTTTTCAGTATATTCCACTTTTCTTTGGTGCATTTTAACTGTACCCATAGCCTCAGGACCTCACTCTTTTCTTCCAGTAAGTCTCGAGCATGCTACTCACTATTATCCGGTTTGATGGCCCTCAGCCATTTATAAAAACTGTGTGCAGAAATCTCCAGCAAGTCATAGATTTCTACTCATTGAATAACCAAGAGCAGTTATCTAACGCACGGCTTTTTATTTAAAATTCAGGTGTAAATCGTGGAGTGCCCATACGCCCCTCTTATGCTAAAACTCTAGGGCTGGATCGTCTACTAGGGTGGGGACAGTCCACATTGTTACAATTATTGAAGTTGATGGTCGGACCAATCACGAAGAAGTCGTCGAACTCGAACGCGTAATAATGGTCCCCATTTGGGAACATTATTTGGTGAAATTTTCCTCGGAATGAATATCGATGATCTTATGTGACAGGTTTGGCGCCGTAGCACTGGTAAGATCCGAGATACGGACCAATGGCAATCTTGGAACAAAAATTCTTCCACCTTCATGCGATCAGAATTATTCAACATGAAGTATATCCCTTGATGCAAGGTGATATAGGCGCGGGTCATTTTTCTAATTGATGGTGGGTAAAGTATCTTCGCACTAGCCCATCTTCTTTGAAATAATGGGGCGATAGAACAACTATAACTGACCATATCGCCATAGTGGGTTATGACAAAACTGGTAGGATTATAATGTATAATTGTAATATAGTTTGCTGTCATGAAGGATTTATTGGATGCCGGCAGTGGCGCCGTAGGAATGGATTGGGTTTGCGTCCTAGATGAGTTTTCAGCAATATGAACATTGGTTTTGATGCACTCTACTGGGTTGTATTCAGCAGCTGTAACCTGTTGCAAAGCTACTGCATGGACCACATAATAGATGCAACACATTGACTTGGTGAGCCGGCTATTATCTCTTAGATCACCAATAAAATACATTGAGGAGTTGTTGGGATTCCGCGTTACTTCGAGCGACTTCAGTTCGTCACGAGATTGAATAATGGTTATTTCCGTTTATGTTTATAAAGTTTCTGTGCTGTTTTGACCAATGTTTGTCCAAACGAGCTGGTACTGCCTGTGAATAGTAACATTTTATTGTGGCATCTAGTCATACAAACAGTAGATTCATTATATTCCAACAAGAAGAATACCCGCATTTTGGAATAATGTTGACTGTTTTTCACAAAACAGTGTGAATGATAGGGGTCTCAAGCCGGCAAATCGTTATGTCCTAATCAGAGTTAGCTATCAGGAAGAATCGCGAGTTTGCATGCAGGTCTGGATTGCTTGACATATCTGCTCCACCGCATTGAGTGCTCTCGGGGTGAAACGGTGCAGCTCATCCGAGTTGATGAGTTGCAGACGCTGGTGGCGAACGGCATCCACCATGGGCCACTGTTGCCAGTGGCGCAGGGCGTCAGCGTCTTGACTCCCTGCCAGGATCAACGCCGGATTGGCCTTGATCACCTGCTCCAGGCTGACCTGGGGATAAGGAGTGCGGGCATCCGCCATCAGGTTCTCCCCGCCGCACAGCTCGATGGCCTGGGCGGGCCAGGCGTTGCCGCTGACGCTGGTCAGCGGTGGATACCAGAGCTGGTAGAACACCTTGATATGCTTGGGTTTGCCGTAGCGCTGGCCAAGGGCGGCCAGGCGGGCGAGATAGGCGTCGGCCTCGGCATTGGCGGTTTGTTCCACCCTCAATGTTTTTCCCAAGGCCCGCATCTCGGTGGCGAGGGAGGCAAAGTCGGTCGGTTCTGAATAGAACACCGGGATCCCCAACTGCTCGATTGGGGCCAGCATGCGGGATTGGGCGGAGCGCCAGGCGACGATCAGGTCGGGTTTCTGGGCCAGCAGGGCTTCCAGATTGATGCTGCGGTAGTTGGCCACCTGGGGCAGGCGCTTGACCTCGGGCGGATAATCGGAGGCATCATCGGTAGCCACGATGCGATCCCCTGCGCCGATGGCAAACAGCAGTTCGGTCAGGTGGGGGGTGAGGCTGACGATGCGTGCAGGCGTGCCAGCCAGCAGGACGGGTGACATGCACAACAGGCAGAGCAGGGTGAGCCATCTAGCCATGCAGCTGCTCCAGCACAGTGAGCAGCAATGCCAGCGCCAGCCAGCCCCAACCGGCTTGTTGCAGACGGTTGAGCAGGCGCAGGGCCGTACCTGCATCCGGCTCGGTGGCGGCGTCAAACACGGGAAAACGGAACAAGCTGCCCTGATAGTAACGGGGGCCACCGAGCTTGCAGCCCAGCGAGCCGGAGAGCAGCGCCAGCAGTATTCCCATGGCGGGGTAGGGCCAGAGCATGGCTGTACGCAACCGGCTGGCCAGCTTGCGCAGCTGGGTCAGGCACAAGGGCAGCGCCAACAACAAGATGGCAGGGGTACACAGGGCCTGGTAGAGCACGGCGGCGGCCCGGCCAAAGTGGGCAAAGGCTGGCAGTTTCGGGCTCCAGCCCTGGTTCATCAGCTGGGCGAGGCGCCACATCAGGGCCCCCTGCACACCCGCCAGGGCGAACCCCAGCAGCGGGCCGGCCCATTGTCCTATCAGGCGCAGGGCGCAGCTTTCACTGACCGCCTTGGCAAGCCCCATCAGGGAGAGTTTACCGGTATCTCGTCTGAGCCAGGGGGCCGCCTGCAGCCGGGCCACCACCAAGGTATCCTGGTCTGTCAGCGCGCGAGTGGCACGGGCCAGTTCCCGCAACGGGCGCGATTCCAGCATCAGCAGCAGAAACAGCAGGTCGAACAGCGGCTCCGAGAGCGAGAGGTTGCGCACCGCCCAGAGTCCGGCGGCGCACGGCAGCCAGACAATCAGCATGACCAGCAGGCCGGCCTGCAGTTGCTGACCGGGGGTGCCATCGGGGCGACACACCTTGTGACCCAGCCGGGTCAGCAGGGGCACGACGGCGGAGAGCCGATAGTGGGCCGGCCAGGGCACGATGGCCTCCAGCAGCGCGGCCCCGAGCAAAATGGCCGCCGGAGTGGCGGCCATCTGTTCCAGAGAGCTGAGTGTGATCACAGCTTGCCGAGCATCTTGATGATCACCTCGGCGGAGTGCTTGCCGGCCACCTCGATGAAGGCATCGAAGGATTCAACCTGTTCCTTGCCGGCGATGTCGGACATGGCACGCACCACCAGATAGGGCACCTTGAACATGTGGCACACCTGACCGATGGCGGCCCCTTCCATCTCGACCGCCAGCATCTGCGGGAAGTCGGCGCGAGCCTTGGCGATGGCGTCGGGCTTGCACATGAACTGATCGCCGGTGCAGATGAGGCCGACCTTGGTCTGATGCTTGCCCTGTTCGGCAATGCAGGCTTGGGCGACGGCGATGAGCTTCTCGTCGCAGGGGAAGGCGGCAGGCTGCTGCGCCATCTGGCCCATCTCGTAGCCAAAGGCGGTCACGTCGACATCGTGGAAGCGCATCTCGCTGGCGATCACCACGTCACCTATGTGCAGGTCCTGGGCAAAACCGCCGGCAGAGCCGGTGTTGATGACGCAGTCGGGGGCGAATTTTTCCAGCAGCAGGCTGGTGGCGACGCTGGCGGCGACTTTACCGATGCCGGAGCGGGTCAGGATCACCTCCTTGCCTGCCAGGGTGCCCTGATAGAACTCGCAGCCGCCCAGTTGCAGGGTGGTCGGGTTGCTCATCTGGCTGCGCAGCAGGGCCACTTCCTGTTCCATGGCGCCGATAATACCTACTTTCATCACTCACCTCGTCTTGATGGCCAGTTGGCCGAATAAGTTGTTGTGGATCATAACAAAAGTTGGCGATGGCGCCGAGCATTCCGATGCTGGCGGGTGGGAAGGTCCACTCAAGGGTAGCGCTCGGCCAATCTGGCCAGCTCGCCGCGGTCCGCCAACCGTTGCAGGGTGCTGGTAAACAGGGCCAGGCGGGCAGGGGAGGTGCGCTGGTAAAACAGGATATAGAAGGGGATGGTCTCCATGGCGGTGGGGAGGATGCGGATCTGGTCGCTCAGGTGATGGCGCTGCAGATCGGCTTCGATACCGGGTGAGCGGTAGTAGACGAAGCGTCCGCGCTTCATCAGCAGCTTGTCGTAGTTGGCGGCGCTGCTGCTCCCGCCGCTGTCGATGATGAGCCCCTGTATGGCCTGCAGCCGTTCGATGGCGCCACTGCCGTGATTGACGAGGATGATCCCCGCATTACCCAGGGCCCTGACGTCGTCCCAGTGGCGGATCTCGATCGGGTCGTCGCTGCGCACCACCAGGTGGTAGCGTACGGTGAAGATGGGGGGCTGCAGATAGAGGAAGTGGTTGCGGCGGACCGGATTGTCGCCCACGCCGCAGAGGAAGTCGAGCTGGCCAAAGCGCACCCGTTTTTCCAGTCGCTTGAGGGGGATAAAGTGCTGATCCCCCTCGATGCGCAGGGCAGGCTCCTGTTGCTCCATCAATCGAAACAGTTCGACGCAGAGCCCCCCGATGCAGCCATCCGCCATCTGGGTGTATTTGGGAGCGGACTCGGGCTGCGCCGCCGTGCGATAGATTTCGGTGGCGTTGACGGCCCGGTGAGTGACTGCCAGCAGACAACCCTGCACCATCACCCGGAATATCATGTCATGCTGGCCCTCGATGTGTGGGAAAATGCGGCGTTGCCTGCGGATGTCGCGGCGTTAGTGCTGAAACATTACGCCATATATCAGAACCTTATCAACCAAGTGCCGTATCCAGAGTCATCATCAGCGCAAACCCAGCCATCAGGCCCAGGGTGGCGTGGGTCTGGTGGCCGTTGCGGTGCGTTTCCGGGATCACCTCGTGGGAGACCACGAACAGCATGGCGCCGGCGGCCAGCCCGAGGCCGATGGGATAGGCGATGGCCATCCCGCTGGAGAGACTGACGCCGAGCAGGGCCCCGAGCGGTTCGAGCAGGCCGCTGCCGATGGCAACCAGCACGGCCATGCCGGGGCGAAAACCGGCAGCGCACATGGCGAGTGCCACCGCCAGCCCTTCCGGAATGTCCTGCAACGCGATGGCGGTGGTGAGCGGCAGGCCCACCGACATGTCCCCCTGCGAGAAGCTCACCCCGATGGCCATTCCCTCCGGCAGGTTGTGCAGGGCGATGGCAAACACGAACAGCCAGACCCGGGAGCAGCTCTCGTGACCGGGGCCGCAGGGGCCTGTCTTGTCGTGTTCATGGGGGGTGAATTGATCGAGCCCTAGCATCAGGAGTACCCCGAGGGTCATGCCGACTACCACCACGGCAGCGGCGAGAAAGCCGTCGCCTGTGATCCCCTCTGCCGCCTCGAGCCCCGGCAGCAGCAGGGAGAAGGCGCTGGCTGCCAGCATCATGCCGGCGGCAAAGCCCAGCATGCTGTCTTCTACCCGTTGCGGAACCGAGCGCAGAAAAAGGGCGGGCAGGGCGCCAAGTGCGGTGGCGGCAAAGCCGGCCAGGCCACCGATAAGGCCGTAGCGAACGCCAGGGCTGATGTCGCCGGCGGCCAGCATCACCAGGCTTTGCAGCAGCAACAGCACGACGGCCGCTAAAGCAACGAACAGGCCGATGGCGATCACCGGGCGTGCCCGCAGCTGCTCGCGCAGCTGGGCTGACCAGGAGGAAAGGGGCAGGGCTGACGCGTTATCCATGAAGATCACCTCTTTTGCTTGACGGCAGGAATGGCGCGGCGCCATCCGGGGACTCTTGCATTACAGCGAGCCGGGCCTCACTTGTCCATGCCGGGACATCGATTGCATTCATCGGCTAACTATTTGAAATGATTTGGTCGTCTTGAATAATTTGTGACGAAGATCTGGTTGTATGGAAAAACAACTTGCTTTGTTGCGGCGAAAGCTGGTGAAGGAGTAGGCAGGTTTGTGGTAAAGTGCCGCCCTCGCGAAACCCACCCTTCCCTTGGTCTTTCGCAACGTCCCATCTCCCGTCAGGAAAGCCCGGGTTACCAGTTCATACGGATGTGATCGCCACTGTGCACCTGCTTGTCAGCAGTCGAGGATCACCAGCCACCATGTTTTACAAAAATCTGTCTATCGGCAAAAAGATTGCCGTGGTCTTTGCGGTCATTGCCGCCGTCAACGTGATATTCGGTATTTTTCTCTCCAGCGAACTGCGCGGCGTGCGCGATCGCGTGTTGAATTTTACCGATTCCACCCTGCCGAGCGTACTCTCGGTCGAGAACCTGCTCTACGACGTATCCTACGTGCGCCGCGCCCAGTTTGCCCTGCTGATGGTGGATGACGCCACCGATCTGCAGGCGCGTCGCGGCCGCATCCAGGCCAACGTCCAGAAAGTCGAGCAGGCCTTCCGGGGTTATGAGGCCACGGTCGGTGCCGCCCATGAGCGTCAGGTGTTCAACGGCGCCAAGCAGGCGTGGCAACGCTACCTGAACTCGGTCAATCTGGTGGATCAACTGCTGGCACAGGGCCAGCTGGAGCAGGCCAAGGTGCAGCTGTTCCAGTCCAACCCCATTTATGGCGAGCTGGAACAGGCGGTCAATGGCCTGGTGGAAGTGAACCTCGGCTTCGTCAAAGAGAACCGCGGCAGCCTGCTTGACAGTGTCAACATGGTGACCAGTTTTGCCATGGTGAGCATCGGTAGCCTGCTGCTGTTCATGGTGGCCATGACCTGGTTCCTGACCCGCCAGATCTGCCTGCCGCTGCAGGCCGTGGTTGCCCAGGCCAACGCCATCGCCGCCGGCGATCTGACTCATCAGCTGGATCGCCAGCACATCGGTCGTGACGAGCTGGGCATGCTGGCCAAGGCCTCCCTCAAGATGCAGGACAACCTGCGCGGTCTGATTGAAGAGGTTGTGGCGGCCGTGACCCAGCTGGGCGCCGCCATCGAAGAGGTGAGCGCCGTCTCCGAGCAGTCGGCACAGGGGATCCAGAGCCAGCAGCAGGAGATCTCGCTGGTTGCCACCGCCATGGCCCAGATGAAGGCCACCGTGGCCGATGTGGCAGGCAACACCGAGACGGCGTCTGAATCGGCCAGCTCCGCCAATGCCCTGGCACGCCGCGGCAATCAGGATGTGCAGAGCTCGCTGATGGCCATCACCCGGGTTGCCGAGGAGATCGAGCAGGCCGGTACCCTGGTCACCGAGCTGGAGCGCGAATCCGCCCAGATCAACGTGGTGGTGGACGTGATCCGCGGCATCGCCGATCAGACCAACCTGCTGGCGCTCAACGCCGCCATCGAGGCGGCCCGTGCCGGCGAACAGGGCCGCGGCTTTGCGGTGGTGGCCGACGAGGTGCGCACCCTGGCGGGTCGCACCCAGGCGTCCACCGGCGAGATCGTCGCCATCATCGAAACCCTGCAGGCCCGTGCCAACCAGGCCAAAGAGGTGACCGGCCAGAGCTGCGAGATGATCCGCCAGTGCGTGGAGCAGAGCGAGCAGACCAGCGACGGCATCCAGCAGATTGAAGAAGCGGTGGCCCAGATCGCCGACATGGCTATTCAGATCGCCAGCGCTTGCGGCGAGCAGGACGCGGTCTCCGATGAGCTGGGTCGCAACGTGGAGCGGATCAACGAATCCTCCAACGAGGTCGCTGTTGGGGCCGATCATACCGCCCGTGCCTGCCTGGAGCTGAGCCAGCTGGCTGCCGGTCTGCGTCAGACCATAGGCCGCTTCCGCCTGGCGTAATAGCTGTATCGGCACCAGACAGGGTGCCGTGTCATGGCCTGTTGCTGCAGGCAAACAGTCAACCCGGCTTCGGCCGGGTTAACTGTTTTTGTTGCTCCTTCATCTCAAGGCATGAGCACAGGGATGGGTCACGACTCTAGGCCTGCGGTTGGTATCGAGCATTGACGTCGCACAAGGCGGCAGTGACGCTCACGATCTCGCCAGTCGGGACAGCGCTGGCCATGAGGGGCAGAGGAGCGATGGCAATGCGCATTGGCAGGGATTTGCTTGTCAGCGTCGATGGGCTGATGGTCATGAAAAGGTCATAAAAAAACCCGGCCTGAGCCGGGTTTTGATGAGTGCGGGTAGTGCTGGCTTACTTGGCCAGGGATTCCGGCAGCTCTTCGCGGATCTTGCCCAGCATCTCTTTCAGGACACGCGGGTTGGCCACGACGATGTTGCCGGAGTTCTCGTAGTTGTGACCACCGACGAAGTCGGTGACGATGGCACCGGCCTCTTTGGCCAGCAGCTCACCGGCAGCGGTGTCCCAGGGCTTAAGGCCGATTTCCCAGAAACCGTCGACGCGACCGGCAGCCACATAGGCCAGATCCAGCGCGGCGGAGCCGGCACGACGGATGTCGGCACACTCGATGAACATGCTCTGGAACATCTTCAGGTACGGCTCGATGTGGTGCTTCTGCTTGAACGGGAAACCGGTGGCCAGGATGGTGCCGGCCAGCTCTTTGGCCTTGCCGACACGGATGCGGTAGCCATTCAGCTGGGCGCCGCTGCCACGGGTGGCAGTGAACAGCTCGTCACGGATCGGATCGTAGATCACGGCTTGTTCGGTCTTGCCCTTGACGCGCAGGGCGATGGAGACGGCAAAGTGCGGAATGCCTTTGACCAGGTTGGTCGTGCCATCCAGTGGGTCAATGATCCATTGGTAGTCCGGATTGGTACCGGCAATCTCACCAGACTCTTCAGCCACGATGCTGTGTTCCGGGTAAGATTTTTTGATGGTGTGAATGATGGCCGCTTCGGCTTCACGGTCAACGTTGGTCACGAAGTCATTGCTGCCCTTCTGGATAACCTCGATGTTCTCGGGTTGAGAAAAGGCTTTTACTACTACTTGACCGGCGTTGCGCGCAGCGCGCACGGCGATATTCAGCATCGGATGCATAGGTTCACCACTGGATGTTAAAGAACGGGGGAATAAAAGGACGCGGTATCATACCAGTCTTTTCGACAATGGCAACTGTTATACGTTATCGCTCCGGCCTTGGCGACTGCCAGATCTGACGGCTCCAATATAGGCTCTTTTTGGTCTAGTCTTATGGGCAGCAGCCGAATAACAGGCTGCCTTGAGCATAGGGACGTGGATCATGAATTTGTCATTAGTGAGTCAAAAACCGTCGGCAACCTCCACCCAGGGTTTGCTGGCCGCCTTGCGGAACTCGACCGGATACGGCGACTACTTCAACGAGCTAACCATTACCCAGCCATCCCACTGGCAACCTGGCAAGGAAGAGGCGGCCATCCTGCTGCTGGATGGGGATGCGGCCTGGCCCGAGTTTGCCTGGCAGCGCAACAGCGACACCTTCGGGTTGCCGGTGTTGCCGCTGCTGATGCGCAAGGGAGACGGTACTCTCACCATTCAGGGGCCGGATGTGCGGGACCCGCGCTTCTATTTTGTCTCCAACGGCATCGTGCTGGAAGAGTCTGAACTTGCCGATCCCGCCTGCAGCCGGGTGCTGCTGAACAAGCTGGAGTCCTACTTCCCGCTGCTTTCCCGCCTCATTCTGCTGCGCCAGCGTCAACCCATGGGGCTGTGCAACTAGGCTCTTCCTTCCCTGCGCCGGGCTGTTCAAGCGGCACAATATTTGTCATAACTGACCGGTATTGTGCCGCTTCGTCATGTTCAGGCCGGGGGATGTCCATGTTGTCCATCCCGCAGCGTTTCTCTGGCCGACATGGGCGAGGCCCTATCCGTCCTGTGCCAATGTGTGAATCACAAGGAGTCCATGATGATCGATTTTTATACCGCCGCCACCCCGAACGGCTTCAAGGTGGCGATTGCCCTTGAAGAGCTGGGCTTGCCTTACCGTGTCATTGCGCTCGATCTGTCGGCGCTGGATCAGAAGAAACCCGAGTTTCTGGCCATCAACCCCAACGGCCGCATTCCGGCCATTGTCGATCGGGACAACGGGGACTTCGCGGTGTTCGAGTCGGGTGCCATTCTTCTCTATCTGGCCGAGAAGGCGGGCAAGCTGCTGCCGGCGGATCCCAAGCGCCGCTCCCAGGCCATTCAGTGGCTGATGTTCCAGATGGGTGGGGTCGGGCCCATGATGGGGCAGGCCAACGTCTTCTATCGCTACTTCCCGGAGAAGATCCCGGCCGCCATCGAACGCTATCAAAAGGAGGGACGCCGGCTGTTCGAGGTGCTCGACAGCCATCTGGCCCAGCACGAGTATCTGGCCGACGAGTACAGCATCGCCGACATCGCCACCTGGCCCTGGGTGCGTATCTATGACTGGAGCGGTATCTCCATCGAGGGGCTGCCCCATCTGCAGGCCTGGATGGACCGGATGGCCGACAAGCCGGCCTGCCAGAAGGGGATCACCATACCGCCGCGCAACGAGAAGCCGGAGGATCTGGTCAAGCAGGCCCAGCAGATGGTAACGCGTTGATTTTTATCGTTGACGGGGCCTAAAACCCCGTCACATTAGAAAAACTAAGGAAAGCTGATTATAAAGATTCGTTCGTTTTTCGTGATCTGAATCACTAAGATGACGGCAAGCCATGGGAGTGTCCTGCTCCCGGCCGGTGCGGGTTCTCCGCCTTGAGTTTTCACCTTTGATTGACCCTGTTTGTTGGATCCCCTCTGCGGTTTTCTGCCAGAGGCGGGCAGCTTTTCGATGATTTTTCGGGACTGAGATATGTATCGGCACAGTTTTTATCCGCTGTTTTTTCTGACCATTCTGATGGTCGCTGTGGGCCAGATGACCCAGACCCTCTACGTGCCCTCCATTCCCATGATGGCGGGGGACTTCAACGTGGCCTCCGGCCAGCTGCAAGCGGTGATGGCTTGCTACCTGATCCCGTACGGCCTCTCCCAGTTTGTCTACGGCCCCTTGTCGGATCGCATCGGCCGTCGCCCCATCATCATCATCGGCATGATGGTGTTCCTGGTGGGTACCCTGACCATCCAGCTGATCCCGAGTTTCATGGCGCTGCTGGCGGGCAGCTTCATCCAGGGGCTGGGGACAGGGGCCGGCGGCGCCATGAGCCGTACCCTGATGCGCGACCGCTACACCGGTGCCGAGCTCAACCGGGCCAACAGCCTGGTCAGCATGGGGGTGATCTTCTCCCCGTTGCTGGCCCCCGTGCTGGGTGGCTGGCTGACCGAGCTGTTCAACTGGCGTGCGGGTTACTGGTTCCTGTTCGGCTTTGGCGCCGTGGCGACCCTGGCCATACTGGCCTGGTTTGTCGAAACCTTGCCGGAGGAGGCCCGTCAGCAGCCGCTGCGAGTCGGTGCCGCCTATCGCCACGTGCTCGGCAACCCGCGTTTTCAGGGCAACCTGCTCTGCCTGATGGCGACCTTCGCCGGTCTGGCGGTGTTTGAAGCGGCCGCCGGCGTGCTGCTGGGCGACGTGCTCAAGCTGAGTGCCCGCACCGTCAGCGTGCTGTTCGTGCTGCCGCTGCCCGGCTACCTGTTCGGTGCCTGGCTCTCCGCCAAGCTGAGTTTTCGCCTGAGCCAGGGCAAGCTGATGCGCCTTGGCATCGCCTTCCTGGCGCTGGGGTCACTCATCATCCTGCTGCCCGGTCTGTTCGGGATAGTGAGTGCCGCTTCCCTGGTGGGTGGGGCTGCCGTCTACTTCATCGGCAGCGGTATCCTCTATCCGACCGCCACCTCCTGCGCCATCGAACCCTTCCCGGGCCAGGCGGGCACCGCCGGTGCCATCCTCGGTGGCATGCAGAACCTGGGGGCCGGCATCGTGACCCTGCTGGCGGCCTGCTTCCCGATGGAGGGGCAGGTGACCCTGGGCGCCATCATGACACTGATGGTGCTGATCGTGGCGCTGAGCTTCCTCTGGTTGCGCCACCACGGTTCGCCCCACGAGCAGATGGCCGTGTGAGCCGGATGATGTGAAAAGACTCGCCCGAGTTGGCGGGTTTTTTATGGGCCGCCGCTGGGGGCTGATATGCCGGATGACTGAAACTGCTGGGGGAGGGGGCTGCCGCACAGGCAAAGAAAAAGCCCGTCACACTGGTGACGGGCTTTTTGCTGTTGGTACCCCGGAGATGCCGTTGCCGGTTTGGGCCCTTGAACCGTCGGTTCAAGGCGGGGATCGGATCTGACCGCAGGCTTCTCGGTCGTGCCGAGCATGCGCAATAGCCAGAAGGCAGATCCCCTGTTTGGTATGAATATCGGCTCGGGGACTTGAACCGGCTGACAAACACCCCAGGGAATTTCAAAAACGTTGCGAGTTAGGGTTGTACGCCTTCGTCGCTGGATTCGCCATATTGTCCGTGCTCGATCAAGGCCGCTTCGATGGTGCGTTGCAGCATCTTGATCCGCTTGTCCATGGTCTCAGAGTATTGGTGATTCTTGTCTTTTTCAAGACAGAGCTCATGGCAGAAATTGAGTGCTGCCATCACCGCCAGCTGTTCATTGCTGGAGACCTTGGAGCGTTGACGCAGCTCGATGAGTTTATCAGTCAGCTGGTCGGCGGCCTGGCGCAGGGCATCCTGCTGTCCCAAGGGACAGGATACCTTGTAGGGACGTCCCAAAATGACGATTTCTACGGCCTCTGTGCTCATGCCTTCCTCAATACGGCGGAGTGTCATTCCGCCTTTATCCACGTGGACAACTGGGCGGGACTATATAGCGCAGATGCAGAAGTTTCAAGGCCTTGCTGGCTCTGGAAGGGGGAGAATGCTAGGATCCTGACCATTAATTCTGCATATTTGCCTGAACTTTGAGCGGATCTTCGATGAGCAAAACGAACCCCCTGAAATACGCGGCCGTGGCCGACCTGATGGAACAGCACGAGCTGATGGCAACGGCTGTAGAGGCCCATGGCGTGATCTGCGGTCTGGTGTGCGGTGGTGTGGCCCTGGACGACAAGAGCTGGCTGCCCCATTTCAACGATCTGGTCAACGACGGTTTCGGTCTGCCAGCCCCGGTGCGCCAGGTGATGACCGATCTCTATCATGAGGTGATCGAGAGCCTGATGGCTCAGAAAGGGGTCGAGCTGCTGTTGCCAAGCGACGAGGCGCCGCTTGACGAGCGCATCGATTCGCTGGTGGACTGGTCCCAGGCCTTTCTGGCCGGTTTCGGCGTGGTGCAGCAGGAGCTCTCCAAGGCCTCCGAAGAGCTGCAGGAGATGATCCAGGACATCGCCAGCATCACCCAGGTCTCCGCCGAGTTCGATCAGGAAGATGAAGAGAACGAAGCCTCCTTCCTGGTGCTCTACGAGCACGTGCGCCTCGGGGTCATGATGGCGTTTGAAGAGTTTGGCAAGCGGCCGGATGCCCCGAGCACCCCGCCGACCCTGCACTGAGTCGAGCAAGTTCGAAAAAGAGCGCCTGGTGGCGCTCTTTTTACATGCATCGTTTGCCAGCATTGGCCGGCCGCAGTGCGGCAAGCGACGGCCAGGAGTGCGCTTTTTTGCCCGTGGCTTCGCATCCCGACCCCACGCTTTGTGTTAGCATGACCCTACGTTTTCAGCTTTTCCCCTGATCTCATGTCTCAATCTGATCTGAACCACGTCGATGTGGCCATCGTCGGTGGTGGAATGAGCGGCGCCGTGCTGGCGCTCTCCCTCGCGGCCCTGCCAGGGCCCAAGCCCCTGCAGATCCTGCTGCTGGAGGCGAGCGCCCCCGAGCTCAATGCACACCCCGGCTTCGATGCCCGCGCCATCGCGCTCTCCGCCGGCACCTGCGAGGCGCTGACCCGGCACGGGCTCTGGCCCCGTTTTGCCCCCCATTGCAGCCCCATCACCCGCATTCATGTGTCGGATCGGGGCCACTTCGGCCAGGCCGGATTGACGGCCGCCGAGTATGGCCTGTCTGCCCTCGGCCAGGTGATCGAGCTGTCGGCGGCGGGCATCGAGTTGCAACAGGCGATCGCCGCCTGCCCGCAGATCCGCATGCTGTGCCCGGCCCAGCTCGAACGGGTGGAGCCGCTGACGGAGGGGGTGAACCTGACTTTGGCGGACGGCGAGCGTTATCAGACCCGTCTGCTGGTGGCGGCCGATGGCGGCAACTCCTTCGTGCGCCAGCAGTGCAAGCTGGCGGTGAACCGTCACGACTACGGCCAGAGCGCCATCATCGCCACCGTCAAGACGGCCGAGGATCCGGCCGGTCAGGCATTCGAGCGTTTCACCCAAGGGGGGCCGCTGGCCCTGCTGCCGATGCAGGGGGGGCTCTCCTCCCTGGTCTGGAGCGTGGCGCGGGATGAGGCGCCGGCCTTGATGGCGCTCGATGACGCCGCCTTTCTGGCCCGCCTGCAGCAGGCCTTCGGTTGGCGCCTCGGTCGCTTCCTGCAAACCGGCCAGCGCCACGTCTATCCGCTGGTGCTGACGGTGGCAGACTACCCGCTGGCCCAGCGCACCGTGCTGGTGGGCAACGCCGCCCATCTGCTGCACCCCATCGCCGGTCAGGGCTTCAACCTCGGCATGCGCGATCTGGACCTGCTCACCCGCGCCGTCGGTCAGGCCCTGGCGGCGGGGGAGGATATCGGCAGCTTCAAGGTGCTAAACGGTTACTGGCAGCAGCGCAAGGAGGATCAGGCGCAGACGGTCTGGCTTACCTCCTCGCTGGCCCAGCTCTTCTCCAATGAGCACGACCCGCTGGTGGCGGGCCGCAACCTGGCGCTCTCCCTGATGGGGCGGCTGGACTGCCTCAAGGCGCCGCTGGCCTCCCGCACCCTGGGCTTTGTTGCCGACCTGTGCCGCCCCTGAGGCGGGTCACAGCTTGCGTATTGAAGGGGTCTGCCTGCGGGCGTGCCCTCGCTGATCCCGGCGATCAGCCCTGAAAGGACATAAAACGATGCAGATGCAAAACGTGGATGTGGTGATTGTGGGGGGCGGCATGGTGGGCCTGGGGCTCGCCGCCGCGCTCAAGGGGAGTGCGCTCAAGGTGGCCGTGGTCGAGGGCCAGTTGCCGACCCCCGCGCTTGACGAGGCGCCGGACAACCGGGTCAGCGCCCTGAGTCTGGCCAGCCAGCGCATCCTGCAGCAGGTGGGGGCCTGGCGCGGCATTGAGGCCCGCCGCCTGCAGCCCTACGTGCAGATGGAGGTGTGGGAGCAGGACAGCTTTGGCCGGATCGCCTTCGATGCCGCCAGCCTGCGTCAGCCTGAGCTTGGCCACATCGTCGAGAACCGGGTCATCCAGCTGGCGCTGCTGGACGCTATCGAGGGGGCCAACAACATCCAGCTGCTGAGCCCGGCCCGGGCGAGCAGCCTGCAAAGCGGCGAGGCGGGCTCCCTGCTGCTGTTGGAAGATGGCCGCGCGCTGTCGGCCAAACTGGTGGTGGCGGCCGATGGTGCCCACTCCTGGGTCCGTCGGCAGGCCGACATTCCGCTCACCAGCTGGGATTACGGCCACCATGCCCTGGTGGCGACGGTGCGTTGTGCCGAGCCACACGAAGCGGTGGCGCGTCAGATCTTCACCCCCGAGGGGCCGCTCGCCTTCCTGCCCCTGTGGCAACCGGATCTCTGCTCCATCGTCTGGTCGCTGCCGGCCGCTCGTGCCGAGGCGCTCTGTCAGTGCGACGACGAGCAGTTCAACCGCCAGCTCATTACCGCGTTCGACGGCCGCCTTGGCCTGTGCCAGCTGGAAGGGGCGCGCAGCGCCATCCCGCTCACCGCCCGCTATGCCCGTGACTTTGCCCGCGAACGGTTGGTGCTGGTAGGGGATGCCGCTCACACCATACACCCGCTAGCGGGGCAGGGGGTCAACCTGGGGCTGCTGGATGCCGCCGCCCTGGCCGAGCAGATCCTGCACAATCAGGCGGCGGGCAAGGATATCGGTCTGCTCGCCAACCTGCGCGGCTATGAGCGCTGGCGCAAGAGCGAGGCGGCCAGCATGCTGGCGGCGATGGAGGGGCTCAAGCGGCTGTTTGCCGGTGCCAACCCGCTCAAAAAGCTGGTGCGCGGGGCGGGCCTGTGCGCCTTCGACCTGTTGACGCCGCTCAAGCAAAGCGTGATCCGGGCCGCCATGGGGTTAGAGGGTGAGTTGCCGGCCTTGGCCAAGGGGAACAATTTGCCGACCCGGCCGAAGTAAGAGGATGATCCGGGCCGCCATGGGGCTGGAGGGAGAGTTGCCCGCTCTGGCCAAGGGTGAAAAAATCTAATAATACTCGGGTGTTTTCACAACAAAACTAATGTGAGGAGGCTGATGACCCGGTTTGGGCATCAGCCTTTAATCTGGGCTGGCAGCGAAACGTTTTTCTCCAAATTGTGACGAAACGGTAAAAATCGAAATTTAATATCGTCATTACCGAGTTTGGTCTGTTTTTATCACTGTTTTTACCTTAGTGTCTGGAGTCTGTTGACTGGCGGTGGATTAGTTTTTTTTGAGCGGCATGCGCGTCCGCTTGGCATATAATCCGCTGCGTTCAAGGAATCACTCCGGCCTTGCGGGCCGGAACGAGCACAGACTCAGGCACTCTCTGCTCTTGCTGCGACCCCGGTGAACCGCCGGAGGGCGGCCGGGCGGGGCGGATCGTGAGTGTTGTCGCGAACGCTTAAGGAAACACAGCGATGATCCAGACTACAGTACTGCATCCCAAGCACCTGGAAGCCGGCGCCAAGATGGTGGACTTTCACGGTTGGGAAATGCCCATCAACTACGGCTCACAGCTGGAAGAGCACCATCAGGTGCGCACCGATGCCGGCATGTTCGACGTCTCCCACATGACCATCGTCGATTTGACCGGCGAGCGGGTCAAAGCCTTCCTGCAACACCTGCTGGCCAACGACGTGGCCAAGCTCACCCTCTTTGGCAAGGCCCTCTACAGCGGCATGCTGACCCCGGAAGGCGGCGTCATCGACGACCTCATCACCTATTACCTTGGCGAGACCTTCTACCGCCTGGTGGTCAACTCCGCCACCCGCGAGAAGGATCTGGCCTGGATCCGCCACCATGCCCAGGACTTCGGGGTGACCGTGACCGAGCGCCCAGAGCTCGCCATGATCGCGGTGCAGGGGCCCAACGCCAAGGCCAAGGCGGCCAAGGTGTTCAGCGCCGAGCAAAATGCCGCCGTGGAAGGCATGAAGGCCTTCTTCGGCGTGCAGGCCGGCGAGCTTTTCATCGCCACCACCGGCTACACAGGTGAAGACGGCTACGAGATCGTGGTGCCGCAAGAGCAGGCGTGCGATCTGTGGCAGGCGCTGCTGGACAACGGCGTGGCCCCCTGCGGCCTGGGTGCCCGTGACACCTTGCGCCTCGAGGCTGGCATGAACCTCTACGGCCAGGACATGGACGAAACCGTCTCTCCGCTGGCCGCCAACATGGCCTGGACCATCGCCTGGGAACCCAGCGATCGCCAGTTCATCGGCCGCGCCGCGCTGGAAGCCCAGAAAGCCGCCGGCAGCCAGCCCAAACTGGTGGGCCTGGTGATGGAAGAGAAGGGCGTGCTGCGCAGCGGCATGCCGGTCACCTTCACCACCGCCGGTGGAGAAGAGCGGGAAGGTGTGATCACCTCCGGCTCTTTCTCGCCCACTCTGGGCTACAGTATTGCCCTGGCGCGGGTGCCCCGTGATATCGGCGAGCAGGCCTCGGTGGAGATCCGCAAGAAGCTGGTCACCGTGAAAGTGACCAAGCCGGCTTTCGTGCGCAACGGCCAGAAGCTGGTGTAACGACCCCATTGCGGCGAAGGGGCTGCCCTTCGCCAGACCCCCTTGCCCCGGCAACGTCTGTCGAACGCGCCGGGGACAAGTGATCCAAGTGAATAAAGGAAGCACAAATGAGCCATATCCCGAGCGAACTGAAATATGCCACCTCCCACGAGTGGATCCGTGTCGAAGCCAACGGCGAGGCCGTGGTCGGTATCACCGAGCACGCCCAGGAGCTGCTGGGTGACATGGTGTTCGTCGATCTGCCGGAAGTGGGCAAGCAGGTTAGTGCCGGTGATGACTGCGCCGTGGCCGAGTCGGTCAAAGCCGCCTCTGACATCTACAGCCCGGTGAGCGGCGAGATCCTGGCCGTCAACGAAGAGCTGGAAGGCAGCCCCGAGCTGGTCAACTCCGACCCCTACGGTGCCGGCTGGCTGTTCCGCATCAAGCTGGATGACGCGGGCGAGCTCGCCAACCTGCTGGATGCCGAAGGCTACCAGAACGTGGTGGACGAAGAGTAATGCCCCCGGGCCCTGCCAATCGCGCAGGGCCCGTTTGTATGCATGCCCGTCGGCCAGGAGGCCGGCCGGCGAGGGTGAAGTCGTCCGTCCCGGTTTGCCCACGGCCAACCGGACAGCCGCAAGACGACCCCCTGTCGCTATGAGCGACATCCGGTGCCGGCAGGGGCCACCCTGCCAGCCGAACATGAGTGAAGCCGGCCGAGGCCGGCTGTCAGGCACTTAGTTATCAGGACTTTTTATCAGGAATAGGGAAATGACCCAGTCACTGTTTGAACTCGAGCAAAAAACCGATTTCATCCGCCGTCACATCGGGCCGGGTGAGGAAGATCTGCGCGCCCTGCTGGCCGTGGTGGGCGCCGAGAGCCTGGACGATCTGATTGAGCAGACGGTCCCCGCCGCCATTCGCCGGCCGGGCCCGCTCGGCATCGGTGCCTCCATGACTGAAGTGGAAGCGCTGGCCAAGCTCAAGGGCTATGCCGCCCAGAACAAGGTGGCCAAGAGCTACATCGGCATGGGCTATCACGACACCCACGTGCCCCACGTCATCCTGCGCAATGTGCTGGAAAATCCGGGCTGGTACACCGCCTACACTCCGTACCAGCCGGAGCTGGCACAGGGCCGTCTCGAAGCCCTGCTCAACTTCCAGCAGCTGACCCTGGATCTCACCGGCATGGATCTGGCCAGTGCCTCCCTGCTGGATGAGGCGACCGCCGCCGCCGAGGCGATGGCGCTGGCCAAGCGGATGGCCAAGTCCAAGTCCCACCTCTTCTTCGTGGCCGACGACGTACACCCGCAAGTGATCGACGTGGTCAAGGAGCGGGCGGTCCACTTCGGCTTTGACGTGGCAGTCGGCCCGGCCGAGCAGGCCTGCGCCGAAGAGGTGTTCGGTGCCCTGTTCCAGTACCCCACCACCACGGGGGAAGTGAAAGATCTGCGCGCCCTCATCGCCGCGGTGCAGGCCCAGAAAGGGCTGGCCTGCGTCAACGCCGACATCTTGTCGCTCCTGCTGCTCAAATCCCCGGGCGAGCTGGGAGCCGACGTGGTGCTGGGTTCGGCCCAGCGCTTTGGCGTGCCCATGGGCTACGGTGGCCCCCACGCCGCCTTCTTCGCCACCCGCGATGCCTACAAACGCTCCATGCCGGGTCGCATCATCGGTGTCTCCAAGGATGCCCGCGGCAAGGCCGCCCTGCGCATGGCGATGCAGACCCGCGAGCAGCATATCCGCCGCGAGAAGGCCAACTCCAACATCTGTACCGCCCAGGTGCTCTTGGCCAACATGGCGAGCTTCTACGCCGTCTACCACGGCCCGGTGGGACTGAAAACCATCGCTTCCCGCGTGCACCGTCTGACCACCATTCTGGCGCTGGGCCTCAAGGCCAAGGGCGTGGCCCTCAAGCATGCCAGCTGGTTCGATACCCTGACCGTACAGACCGCCGACAAGGCTGCGCTGATCGCCAAGGCCGAGGGGCTCGGCATCAACCTGCGCGCGGATCTGGATGGTGCGGTGGGTGTCTCCCTCTCTGAAACCACTACCCGTGGCGATGTGGCCGAGCTGTTCGAGCTGTTCCTGGGCACAGGGCACGGTCTGGACATCGAGGCCCTCGACAAGGCGGCGCAGGCCCATCACGCCATCCCGCAGGATCTGCTGCGCACCGACGCCGTGCTGACCCACGAGGTGTTCAACAAGTACCACTCCGAGACCGAGATGCTGCGCTACATCCACCGTCTCGAAGCCAAAGATCTGGCCCTCAACTACGCCATGATCTCGCTCGGCTCCTGCACCATGAAGCTCAATGCCACCGCCGAGATGATCCCAGTGACCTGGCCCGAGTTCGGCAAGCTGCACCCGTTCGCCCCGCTGGCTCAGGCCAAGGGTTATCAGCTGCTGCTGGCCGACCTCGAAAACTGGCTGGTGAAGGTGACCGGTTACGATGCGGTCTGCATGCAGCCCAACTCCGGCGCCCAGGGCGAATACGCCGGCCTCTTGGCCATCAAGAAGTACCACGAGTCTCGCGGCGAGGGGCATCGCGACATCTGCCTCATCCCGGCGTCCGCGCACGGCACCAACCCGGCTTCCGCCCAGATGGCGGGCCTGCGGGTCATCGTCACTGCCTGTGACAAGTCGGGCAACGTGGACCTGGACGATCTGCGCGCCAAGGCCGCCGAGGCGGGGGATCAGCTCTCCTGTCTGATGGTGACCTATCCCTCCACCCACGGGGTGTACGAGGAGACCATCAAGGAGGTGTGCGACATCGTTCACCAGCACGGTGGTCAGGTCTATCTGGACGGCGCTAACATGAATGCGCAAGTCGGGCTGACGGCGCCGGGCTTTATCGGGGCGGACGTATCGCACCTCAACCTGCACAAGACCTTCGCCATTCCTCACGGCGGTGGCGGCCCGGGCATGGGCCCCATCGGCGTGAAGAAACACCTGGCACCGTTCGTGGCCGGTCACGCCGTGGTCAAGACCGACAAGGAGAGCCGCAACAACGGCGCCGTGTCGGCGGCACCGTTTGGCTCGGCCAGCATCCTGCCCATCAGCTGGATGTACATCGCCATGCTGGGGGACGATGGGCTGAAGAAATCCACCCAGGTGGCCATCCTCAACGCCAACTACCTGGCCAAGAAG
Source organism: Aeromonas sp. QDB20 (assembly GCF_027707805.1). Taxonomy (NCBI): domain Bacteria; kingdom Pseudomonadati; phylum Pseudomonadota; class Gammaproteobacteria; order Aeromonadales; family Aeromonadaceae; genus Aeromonas; species Aeromonas sp. QDB20. Next base: position 24,133 of record NZ_JAPCJC010000002.1, read on the forward strand.
CTGGGTGAATCCTTCCCCGTGCTCTACTCCGGGCGCAACGGTCGGGTGGCTCACGAATGCATCCTGGATATCCGCCCGCTCAAAGAGGCGTCCGGCATCAGCGAGATGGACGTGGCCAAGCGCCTGATGGACTACGGCTTCCACGCGCCGACCATGAGCTTCCCGGTAGCGGGTACCCTGATGGTCGAGCCGACCGAGTCGGAATCCAAGCGTGAGCTGGACCGCTTCGTGGAGGCGATGACCGCCATTCGCGCCGAGATCGCCAAGGTGCAGGACGGCCACTGGAGCCTCGCCGACAACCCGCTGGTGCATGCCCCGCATACCCAGGATGACGTGATGGACGCTGAGTGGAATCGTGGCTACAGCCGCGCCGAGGCGGTGTTCCCGTCGGACGCCGTGCGCGCCGCCAAGCTGTGGCCGTCAGTCAACCGCATCGACGACGTCTACGGCGATCGCAACCTGTTCTGCTCCTGCATCCCGACCGAGGACTACGCCAAGTAAGCGCAGGTGCTCAGCATGACCCGGTAAAAAAGGCCCTGCATCGGCAGGGCCTGGTCGGGCAATAGGGCTGAGCAGAGCTATCAAGGTGTCAAAATCCGAAACCCGTTGGCGGGTTTCGGATTTTTTTATGGGCATTTGGCAGACCCGGAACCAGGGCCTGCCGGCTTATCTGCTCTGCTGCTGCGTCGTCAACACCTGGGCTATGCCTGCCAGTATGGGGGCGGCGTAGTCGAAGAAGTGCTTGATCCCGGGGCAGAGGTAGTTCAGGCCAAGCTCGCCATCCGGGGCCCTGATCAGACGATTCTTGGGGCATTCGCCCCAGCAGAGCGTCAGGTAGGGGCACTGGCGGCAATATTCGGGCAGGCTGTCCCGCTTGGACATGCCAAAGGCCTCCTGGCGGGTGGAGAAGGCCATATGGCTCAAGGGGCGTTGTTTGATATCCCCCAGCCGGTACTCCGGATAGACGAAGTGATCGCAGGAGAAGACGCTGCCATCGTGCTCGATGGCCAGCGCCTTGCCGCAAAACTCGGCGGTGACGCAGAGCTGGGAGGGGTATCCCATGGTCTGGGCCACGGCGGTTTCGAACAGATTGACCAGTACGCGCCCCAGGTCGTTGTTGACCCACTCCTCGAACACGGTTGCCAGAAAGGTGCCCCAGTCATCGGGATCCACCGACCAGTCCGTGACGATCGACATGGGGTGGCCGGGTTTGCTCAGCTCACTGCCGACCAGGGGCAGCATGCTGTCGTTCCAGAATTGCGGGGCCGTGCGTTTGAAGTCGCTGGCCTCGACGCAGGGGGTGAACTGGATGTAGCTGGCCCCCAGCTCCCGGGTCAGAAAGCGATACACCTCGAGGGGATATTTCGCATTGTGCCGGTTGATGACGGTCAGGGCATTGAAGGGAACCTGATGCTGGCGCAGCAGCGCGGCCGCCGCCATCACCAGATCGAAGGTGGGTTTGCCGCTGCGGGTCACCCGGTATTTGTCGTGCAGTGCGCGGGGCCCGTCGATGGAGAGACCGACCAGAAAGCCGTGCTCCTTGAGAAACCGGCACCACTCGTCATTGAGCAGGATGCCGTTGGTCTGCAAGTCGTTGCGGATGCTGACCCCGGGCGGGCAATGCTGTTGCTGCAGCGCCACTATCCGGCGAAAGTAGTCGATGCCGAGCAGGGTTGGTTCACCGCCCTGCCAGGAGAAGACGATCTCGTCGCCATCCTGTCCCTCTATGTAGCTGCGGATGAAGGTCTCCAGCGTCTCTTCATCCATCCTGGGTTGTCTGGGTTGATGGAGCAGATCTTCCTTGTGCAGGTAGAAGCAATATTGGCAATCAATGTTGCACTTGGAGCCCCCCGGTTTGGCCATGACGTGGAAGCGGCGGGCATAGACGCCGCTGCTGTCACGGTTGGCGGTTTTGAGCGGGGTGACGTCCAGGTGCGTCGTGTCACGGGTCCGGATCTTGTTCATCGTTACTCTGCTGGTGGCGGCGGGCGAGGTCGGTCCGGGGTGGATGCCTGACGAGGTGCCCAGCTCTGCCGCATGAAGAAGGTGGCGGAGGGATAACCCTCCGCCGTGTCGCTTACTGCTGGGTTTTCTGCATGGCTTCCTGGATCATCTTGGCCATGTCGAAGGTGGTGCCCCCCTGAACCGGCGGATACTGGACCAGGGTGTTGACATGCTGGTTCACCATCTCGCTGACCGGTGCCAGCAACCAGGACATCTTCTGCAGCAGGTGGCCGTTGGCATCGACGGAGTCGTAACTCTCGAACGGATCGGCTCTCAGGTTGTAGAGCTTGGGTTTGGTGAGCGGGGTGAGGTTGTCATAGTAGTTCTCGGCCACCGCGAAGTGGAACTTCCAGGGGCCTACCCGCACCGCAGAGAGCTTGTCCTCGAAGTAGTAGAAAATGGAGTCGCGAGCCGACTCCTTGCTCTTGCCTTCCCAGTAGGCGAGGTTGTTGACGCCATCTATGTACTGCTTCTTCTCGTCCATCATCTTCTTGTTGACGTCGGGGACGCCCGCTGCCGCCGCCAGGGTGGTGAAGAGATCCTGGTGACCCTGGATGCCGTTGAGCACGCCACCTGCCGGGATCTGGGCCGGCCAACGCGCCATCATGGGCACCCGGACGCCCCCCTCATAGGTGGTCATCTTCTCGCCGCGAAACGGCGTGGTGGCGCCATAAGGCCAGGAGGAGTGTTCCGGACCGTTGTCGGTGGTATAGATGACGATGGTGTTCTCTTTCAGGCCCCGTTTTTCCAGCTCGTCGAGCAGATAGCCGATGTCGCTGTCGTGCTGCATCATGCCGCTGCCATGGTAGTCGTATTCGCTGGTGTACTGCTCGGCTGCGTAGCGCCACTTGTCGTTGAGACGGGTATAGAGGTGCATGCGGCTGGTGTTGACCCAGGTGAAGAAGGGCTTGTCTTCCTTGATCGAGCCGTCGATGAACTTGAGGGCGGCCGGGATCATCTCGGCGCGGTCGAACTCCTTCATCCGCTCCTGACCCAGCGGGCCGGTATCGGTGCACTTCTGTTTGCCGACTTCGCCAAAACGCGGGTCAACCGTCTTGTCTTCGGTCTCGGTGGCATAGCAGTGCAGGACGCCGCGGGTACCGAACTTCTTGCTGTACGCCTCGAGCGAGCCTGAGTACTGCTTGGCAAAATTCTGGTAATCCCGTTGCTCGTGTTCTTCCTGGGTATTGAGGTGATAGAGGTTACCGAAGAATTCGTCGAAGCCGTGGACGGTCGGCAGGGCAAAGTTGTGATCCCCCAGGTGGTTCTTGCCGAACTGACCGGTCTTGTAGCCGACGGCTTTGAGCACTTCGGCCAGAGACGGGGACTCTTTCTTCAGGCCCAGGGCGCCACCTGGCATGGCCACCGTCGTCATGCCGGAACGAATGGGGTACTGGCCGGTCAGGAAGGCGGCGCGGCCCGCCGTCGAACTCGGCTGGGCGTAGTGATCGGTGAACTTGATCCCCTCCTTGGCGATCCGGTCGATGTTGGGGGTGGTGTAACCCATGGTGCCCATGCCATAGGCGCTGACGTTCTGCCAGCCGATGTCGTCACCGAAGATGACCACTATGTTCGGTTTATCCGTTTTTGCCATGACGCCGGCAGAGAGGATCATGCTCACCGCCGCCGATATTTTCCCTAGTTGCATCTTTTCGCTCCGTGTAGGCTCAGAAAAAAACCTCGTTGGCCGAACGACTTGAGCATTCATGACACGGCAGCCCGTTGAGCCCGGGGGCCCCATGCGAAGAATGACGCGGCAAGCCCCCAGCTTATTACTTAACCGCCGACTAATAACCTGAATGTCAGTTGTGTCGTGTGCAGAGTGTGATGGCGATCTCATGTCGCCGAGCAGACCTGCGCGATCGAACAGTGCGTGACAGGGAAAGGGTGAGAGGCCTCTTTATTCCGGCGCCATGACAAGTCAATCTGGTCAGATAGATGATGTGCCGCCTGCTCAGAAGAGGGGGGGCGTTGGTCTGTGCCCGCGGCAACCGGATGACCACGAGGTGCATCGGTATGTGGCGCTGGCAAGGCAAGCAGCAGCGCCATCAGGTGGCGACATGGCAGGAGAGAGGAATGGACAATACCGAACGATTTTCAGCTCGCGTTGAGGCTTATGTGAAATACCGCCCCGGCTACCCGCCGGCCATGCTGGACTTTCTGGCCGATGAACTGACCATGGGACCCGCTAGCCAGGTGGCCGACATAGGAGCGGGCACCGGTATCCTGACGGCGCTGCTGGCCCCTCGGATGGAGCGGGTCTGGGCAGTGGAGCCGAATCAGGAGATGCGCGAGGCGGCGCAGCAGTTGCTGGCCGGGGTTGCCAATGTCGGCTGGTCTGACGGCCGGGCCGAGGTCACCGGCCTGCCGGATGGCTGTGTGGATCTCATCACGGTGGCCCAGGCATTTCACTGGTTCGAGCGTCCCGCCTTCAAGCAGGAGTGTCGGCGGCTGCTAAAGCCAGGTGGCAGAGTGGCCCTTATCTGGAACGACAGGCTGACTGACACCCCGTTTCTCAAGGCCTACGAGGCGGGGCTGCGCACCTATTCGGGGGACTATGAGGAGGTCAATCATCGCAACCTGGGGGAGGCGGATTTTGCCGCCTTCTTCGAGGGAGATTACCGGCTCGAGCGCTTCGCCAACCGTCAGCTGTTCGATCTCGACGGGGTGCTGGGGCGGCTCAACTCCTCCTCCTATGCCCCGGTGGCCGGTTCGCAGGCCCATACCGAGTTGACGGCGCTGATTGCTCGGGAATTTGAGCGCCACGCCGTCAACGGCGTGATTGCCTTCAATTACAACACCCTGCTCTACAGCGGTCGGGTGTAGCCGGGTCAGATAAAAGCGGCCCCTCGCATCGGGGACGAGGGGCCGCAAGGGGGCAGTGCAATCGGCTCGCTGCCAGTGGGTTGCCGCCGGGCTAACCCTTGTTCAGGCCCAGCATGGCCATCGCCTTGGCCAGAGTATCGACGGATTCCTGATGCTTGCCCGCATTGTGCAGCGCTTCGCCTTCGGCACGCAGTTTCTTCACCTGTGCCAGTTGCTCGGTGCTCAGAGGCGGGGACTTGGCCAGGGCATCGTCAATCTTCTTCATGTCGGCGGGACAGTGAAAGGCGAGCACGCTGCCGGTAAAGAGCAGGGTTAACAGAAACAGGGCTGGTTTCATCTTGATTACCTCGCTGGTGGACATCAGCAAGGATAGACCTCACCGCCGCCCTTGTGTTGGCCGGCATCGCAACTCGATTCACTCTGCGAGAGGGGCTGAGTTCTGCCCCTCAGACGCGGCCAGGGGCGATGCGGGGAAAGGAGAGGGTAAAGCAGCTGCCTTTGCCCGGCGCCGAGCGAGCCGTCAGGCCACCACCCAGCACCGAGGTGGCGATGCGGCGGCAGATGGAGAGCCCCAGTCCGGAGCCCCCCTTGCCCAGGGTGGTGGTAAAGAAGGGATCGAAGATGTGGGCCAGTACGTTGGGCGCCATGCCGCGACCGTTGTCCAGCACCTCCAGGTGGATGGATTGTTGGTCCTGATGAGCCCGGATCTCGATGCGTCCATCCTGGCGATCCCCGATGCCATGGAGGAGGGCGTTGTGGATCAGGTTGAGCAGCACCTGGCTGAGGGGGCCCGGGTAGCTGTCGCAGAGCAGCTCCTCGTCGATGAGATTGTGCAGCACGACCAGCTCAAACCCGGGACCGGCCTTGAGGTTGGCCAGGTTGTCGTCGATGAGGCGCCTGAGATCGAAGCTGCGCCGGCTCTCCGAGGTCTGTTCGATGGCCACCTGCTTGAAGCTGCTGATCAGCTTGGCCGACTGGGTGATGGCCTGCAGGGCCAGCTCGCTCATCTCCTGGCTGGCGTGCACAAACTCCTCCAGCGTGGTGCGACGGATAGTCTGAGCCCCCAGCTGGGCGGCCAGCTGCCGGGTTTGCTCCTGCAGGGCCGTGGTGGCGATCAGGGCGTTGCCGATGGGGGTGTTCAGCTCATGGGAGATGCCGGCCACCATGGCCCCCAGCGCCGCCAGGGTTTCGGTGTGGATGAGCTCCTCCTGGGTTTTTTTCAGACTGTCGAGGGTGTGGGTCAACTGCGATTTGTGCTGCTCGAGCTCTTCTTGCGTCTCCTGCAGACGAATATTGTCGTAGAGGGTGTGCATGCCCTGCTGCACCGAATCACGAAACTGCAGGAGCAGTTGCCGGTAGAGGCCGCCGTAGTCGTTCTCCTCCCGGCTCAGCACGCAGATGGTGCCGAAGAGTCTGCCATCGGGCCAGCAGAGCGGCAGACCGCAATAGGAGATCATGCCGACTTTGATGTCCGGATTGTGCTGCCATTCGGGATCCTTGAGGGCATTGGGCACCAGAAGCTCCTGGCGGGTATCCATGACCCGTTCGCAATAGAGGCCGGAGTCGAGGTGTTCGCGGGCCCCGGCCGGATAGCAGTTGTCCGGCGTCTGGCTGGTGATGAACACTTCTATTTCGCGAGGGTGTACCCGCATGATGAGCCCGGCCGGCACGTGAAACAGCTCAGCCATCAGGTTGACGGTCTTCTGCCAGGAGAGACGCAGGGAGTCCGGGATCTCGAACTCGGGGGCGATCGGGTATTTGGATAGGCTCGCAGACATGAAGGCGTTCCTGTTTGCTGGGGCTGGGCTGAGTGGACTGTATTCCCATTCTAGTTGTCCGGCGCGGGCCCTGCGTGTCATGAGTTGACTTGATCCCGCGGGGTTGAAGCGAGCGGGAAGCAAACGGTACCATGACTGTTTTGCTCACAATTGCGCCAACCAGGGAGACCCCATGACACTCGCAAGGTTCCTCTCACCCCTGACCAGTCTGGTGATCTTCATTCTGGGTCACGGCATGTTCAACACCCTGCTGACGGTGCGCCTCTCTGCCGAGCAGGTATCGGCCCAGGCCATCGGCCTGGTCTCGGCCGCCTATTTCGGCGGTCTGGTGCTGGGGGCCTTCGTCAACGCCCGCCTCATCATCCGGGTGGGCCATATCCGGGCCTATGCGGCCTATGCCTCCCTGCTCTGCTTTCTGTTTCTGCTGCACGGCATGGTGGTGGAGCCGCTCAGCTGGGCGGCGCTGCGGCTGGTGGGTGGCTTTGCCACCGGCGGCCTGTTCGTGGTGCTGGAGTCCTGGATGCTGGTCTCCAGCACCCCGGCCAACCGGGGCCGGCTGATGTCCCTCTACATGATCCTGCTCTACGGCTCCCTGGCGTTGGGACAGCTGCTGCTCAAGTGGGTGGATCCCATGGTGCTGACCCCGTTCGCCCTGTGCGCCATGGCGGCGACCCTGTCGGTGATCCCGCTGGCCATCTCCCGGGTAGCGACCCCGGCCATGGTGGCGCCCCAGCCGGTCGGCGTCTTGGAGCTGGTGCGGCTCACTCCGGCGGGGATGGGCAGCAGCTTTACCTCCGGTCTGGTGCTGGGGGCCATCTATGGCCTGCTGCCGCTCTATTTCACCGACAGCGGCTCGTCCCTCTCCCAGGTGGCGGAGATGATGGCGCTGGTGATCCTGGGGGGCATGTGCCTGCAGTACCCCATCGGTCGCCTCTCCGATCGTTACGACAGGCGAGGGGTGATCCTGCTGCTCGGCGCCGTTTTGGCGCTGCTGGCCCTGTTGATGGTGCTGCTGCCGGATGCCTGGCGCGGCCCCGCCGAGGGGGGGCTGGTGTTCCTGCTGGGAGGAATGGCGTTCTCCATCTATCCCCTGAGCCTCAGTCACGCCTGCGACGAGCTGCGCCCGGATCAGGTGCTGGGGGCCAATCAGGGGTTGCTGCTCGCCTACAGTCTGGGGGCCATGACCGGGCCGCTGTTGGCACCGTTTGTCATGGTGCAGTTTGGGCCAGAGGGGCTGTTCGTCTATTTTTCCCTCTGCGGTCTGCTGCTGGCTGGCTATCTCAGCTGGCGCAAGCGGCAACGGGCCCCCATTCCGCTGGCCGATCACCAGGTCTTCATGCCGGTGCCGCCCAATACCCCCATGACGGCTGAGCTGGAGCCGAGAACGGATCTGGACGGGGAGGCGGTGCCCGCCAGCTACGCCACGCCCGAGTCGGATGAGGGCCAACCGTCGAAAGCCGGCTGAGCCTTTTCGCACCATAAAAAAAGCCGACTCTGTGAGTCGGCTTTTTGTCCATCTGGTCGCTATCAGGCGGTCACGGCGTCGGCCTTGGTCGCAGCGGCTTCTGGCGCCGGGTTGCGAATGAGGTAATCAAACGCCCCCAGCGCGGCGGTGGCCCCGGCGCCCATGGAGATGATGATCTGCTTGAACGGCACTGTGGTGGCATCCCCTGCGGCGTAGACGCCGGGCAGGGAGGTGGCGCCCTTGGTATCGATCTCTATTTCGCCGAAACGGGTCAGGGCCACTTCGCTCCCTTTGAGGAACTCGGTGTTCGGCACCAGACCGATCTGGACGAAGATGCCGGCCACTGCCAGATGCTTGATCTCGCCGGTGGTGCGATCTTCGTAATCCATGCCCACCACCTTGCTGCCGTCGCCGATCACCTCGGTGGTGCGGGCGTTCATGATGATGTCGATGTTGCTCATGGAGCGGGCCTTCTTCTGCAGCACTTCGTCGGCACGCAGGGTGTCGGCAAACTCCACCACGGTGACGTGTTCGACGATGCCGGCCAAGTCGATGGCCGCCTCGATGCCGGAGTTGCCGCCACCGATCACGGCAACCCGCTTGCCCTTGAAGAAGGGGCCGTCACAGTGCGGGCAGTAGGCCACGCCCTTGGTGCGGTACTCGAGCTCGCCCGGCACGTTCAGGTCGCGCCAGCGGGCACCGGTCGCCAGGATCACGGCGCGGCTCTTCAAGGTGGCGCCAGAGGCGAGATCCACGTTGACGTAGCTATCACGGCTGATGGCGGCGGCGCGCTGCTCGGTGATCACTTCCACGCCGTACTGCTTGACGTGCTGCTCCAGGCTGGCGGCCAGCTTGGGGCCCTCGGTGTAGGGCACGGAGATGAAGTTCTCGATGCCGACGGTGTCCATCACCTGGCCACCGAAACGCTCGGCGACGATGGCGGTGCGAATGCCTTTGCGGGCGGCATAGATGGCGGCGGCGGCACCGGCCGGGCCACCACCCACGACCAGTACATCGTAGGGGGCTTTTTCGTTGAGTTCTTGCGCCTTGCGTTCGGCGGCGCCAGTGTCGAGCTTGGCGACGATCTCTTCGAGCGAAATGCGGCCCTGGCTGAACGGCTGACCGTTCAGGTAGACGTTCGGTACCGCCATGATCTGGCGCTCGTTGACCTCGTCCTGGAACAGGGCGCCGTCGATCATGGTGTGGGTGATGCCGGGGTTCAGGGTCGCCATCAGGTTGAGCGCCTGCACCACGTCCGGGCAGTTGTGGCAAGAGAGCGAAATATAGGTCTCGAAGTGGAACTCGCCCTTGAGGTTGCGGATCTGCTCCTGCACGGCCGCATCGGCCTTGGAGGGGTGACCGCCGCTTTGCAGCAGGGCAAGCACCAGGGAGGTAAATTCATGACCCATGGGGATGCCGGCAAAATGAACGCGCGGGGCTTGGCCCTTCGGCGCGACGCTCATGGAAGGCTTGCGGGCATTGGTGCCAGAGGTCTGGGTAATCTTGGGGGACATCTCGGCGATCTCGCTGGCCAATGCCAGCAGTTCGGCGGATTTGTCGCTGTCGTTGCCGGACACGCTGATCTCGATGGGATTGACGATGTACTGCAAGTAACCGTTGAGTTGTTGTTTGAGGTTGGTATCTAACATGGTCGAATTCCTTCTTGTTGAATGCGGGTCGGCGTTTTGTCAGGCCAGAAAGCAGACCGGCCCTTGAGCGGGCCGGTCTTCAGAGCGGGAAGGCTTAGATTTTGCCTACCAGATCCAGGGACGGGGCCAGGGTGGCGTCGCCTTCTTTCCACTTGGCCGGGCACACTTCACCCGGGTGAGCGGCAACGTACTGGGCAGCCTTGACCTTGCGCAGCAGCTCCAGGGCGTCACGGCCGATGCCGCCAGCGTTGATTTCAACGATCTGGATGATGCCCTGCGGGTCGATGACGAAGGTACCGCGGTCAGCCAGACCGGCTTCTTCGATCATCACGCCGAAGTTGCGGGTGATGGTGCCGGTGGGGTCGCCGATCATCGGGTACTGGATCTTCTGGATGGTGTCAGAAGTGTCGTGCCAGGCCTTGTGGGTGAAGTGGGTGTCGGTGGAGACGGCGTAGATCTCGACGCCCAGCTTCTGGAATTCGGCGTAGTTGTCAGCCAGGTCGCCCAGCTCGGTCGGGCAGACGAAGGTGAAATCAGCCGGGTAGAAGAACACCACGGACCACTTGCCTTTCAGGTCAGCGTCAGACACCTGAACGAATTTGCCATTGTGGTAGGCGGTGGCGTTGAACGGCTTGATTTCAGTGTTGATGTAGGTAGACATGTATTTGCTCCTTGGTGATGTATATGTGCTCGTCCGGTAGTGAAGAGTCGTGCCAGACGAGGCGTTTAACTTTCGATGGGTTCATCATAGGGGCTTTTCCTAATCGGTCAAAGCCGCAATTTTGAATCACTTAAATCGACTTATTAGATAAAACACCTCTGCTGTACCTAACATGAATATCGCCAGCATGCAGAGATAACTCCTTGTCGAGATTCAACATCTGTGCGCGACCTCGGCTTTTCAAGGGGAGAGGGGAGAGGGCCGTCAAGTCGTGGCGCAGAGGGGCGTCGGGGGTGAGCGAACGGGCGGCGCGAGCGTGCCAGGTGAAGGGGAGGGGTACAACGCGGATAAAAAAATCCCGGCGTCGTCGCAAGGACAAGGCCGGGTCATCAAACAAGGAATGGCTATATAAACAAAAGCTTTACAGCAAAGACTAACTACGGGGTGTGCAAACTTGCAGACAAATGAGAGGAAGAGGATGGGTGCACAATCCCTCGTCTCCCCCTCGGCAACTATTGCATGGCGGTCATGATAGTGTGATGCAGATCACAAAGCAAGCTGGTGGTGTAATTTTTCAGTCAAAATGAAAGTGTTTCACCATTTATGCCGATAATTAAGGCTGAAAACGCTTTTATTGTAATTTAATTACAGGTTTCGCAGATCAAAAGTCATCAGATGGCTCCTGCTCTTCCATCAGCTCCAGCAGATTGATGGCCACGGCAATGAAGTCCGACTCTGTGACTATGCCTACCAGCTTGTGCCCTTTGAGTACCGGCAGGCAGCCATATTTGTGGCGCTGCAGATAGAGGGCTGCCTCCTTGATGCCGGCATGGGGATCCACGCTCGCCACCTGGCGGGTCATGATCTCGTCGAGCTGGACGCTGTCGGTGAACTCCGCCTCCCGCTCCGGATTGATCAGCAGCAGCTTGGATTCGCGGGTGGCCAGGATATCGGAGAGGGTGACCAGGCCCAGCAGATGATGGTGGTCGTCAACGATGGGAATATGGCGGATCCGCTCCTGCTGCATCAGGTCCATCGCCTGTTTGACGCTGTTTTCCGGACCCAGGGTGAAGGGGTGTTCAGTCATGATCTCGGATAGGGTCATCATGGTGGGCCTCCTTGTGTATCTGCTTTCACCCTAGCCCAGCCCCCTTCGGCAAAACATGATCAGGGTCAATACAAAACCTTAAAGGTTTCTTAACTGGCCCTGCTTCACATAATTGCTCGCTATCCCTTGTCTCTCTTGGGTTTTTGGTCTTTTGGGTTGCCTTGCAAGAGGGGGATAACTAGACTAGCCGCCGATTCCCCCGAGGTGAAAGATGCAAGTATCCGATTTTCATTTTGATCTGCCAGACGAGCTGATTGCCCGCTATCCGATGGCGGAGCGTACCGCCAGTCGTCTGCTGCAGCTCGACGGTCAAACCGGCGCCCTGCGCCACGGTCAATTTGTCGATGTGCTGGACCAGCTCAACCCCGGTGATCTGCTGGTGTTCAACAACACCCGGGTCATCCCCGCGCGCATGTTTGGCCAGAAGGCCAGCGGCGGCAAGCTGGAGGTGCTGGTGGAGCGCATCCTGGACGAGCACAGCGTGCTGGCGCACGTGCGCTCATCCAAGTCGCCCAAGCCAGGCACCCGCCTGATCCTGGATGCCGGTGCCGACGGCGTGCCCGTCGAGGCCGAGATGCGCGCCCGTCACGACGCCCTGTTCGAGATCCACTTCCTCGATCCGCGCCCGGTGCTGGAGATCCTGGAAGCCATCGGCCACATGCCGCTGCCCCCCTATATCGATCGTCCCGACGAGGATGCCGACAAGGAGCGCTACCAGACCGTCTACAACCAGAAGCCGGGCGCCGTGGCGGCGCCGACCGCCGGCCTGCACTTCGACGAGCCGCTGCTGGAGAAAATTCGTGCCAAGGGCGTGGAAACGGCCTTCGTCACCCTGCACGTGGGGGCGGGCACCTTCCAGCCGGTACGGGTGGACAAGATTGAAGATCACCACATGCACTCGGAATACGCCGAAGTGCCGCAGGAGGTGGTGGACGCCATCGCGGCGACCCGTGCCCGCGGCGGCCGGGTGATTGCGGTGGGGACCACCTCGGTACGTTCGCTCGAGAGCGCGGCCAAGGTGACCCTGGCCCAGGGCAAGCCGCTGGCGCCGTTTTTCAGCGACACCGACATCTTCATCTTCCCGGGTTACCAGTTCCAGGTGGTCGATGCCATGGTCACCAACTTCCATCTGCCCGAGTCGACCCTGATCATGCTGGTCAGCGCCTTTGCCGGCTATGACAACGTGATGGCCGCCTACCAGGCCGCCGTGGCCGAGCAGTATCGTTTCTTCAGCTACGGGGACGCCATGTTTGTCACCCGTCGCCGGGCAGCGGCGTAAGCGGCTGCCCTTCAGAAGCCGTTCAGGACCTGATCGTCAGGATCCCGGCCGGCTTCTTGTACCGGGCCGGTGCGGCCCTACTATTTGTCAGACTGTTTCTCTGACTGAAACCGAGGTAGCAATGAAATTTGAACTGAAAACCACCGACGGCCGTGCCCGTCGCGGTCAGCTGGTATTCGAGCGCGGCACCGTGCAGACCCCGGCCTTCATGCCGGTTGGCACCTACGGCACCGTCAAGGGGATGACCCCGGAAGAGGTACGTGAAACTGGCGCCCAGATCCTGCTTGGCAACACCTTCCACCTCTGGCTGCGCCCGGGGCAGGAAGTGATGCGCGCCCACGGCGATCTGCATGACTTCATGAACTGGCAGGGCCCGATCCTGACCGACTCCGGCGGTTTCCAGGTGTTCAGCCTGGGGCACATCCGCAAGATCACCGAGGCGGGGGTGCACTTCCGTCACCCCATCAACGGCGAGAAGATCTTCCTCGACCCCGAGAAGTCCATGGAGATCCAGTACGATCTGGGCTCCGACATCGTGATGATCTTCGACGAGTGCACGCCGTACCCGGCCACTTACGAAGAGGCGCGCAAGTCCATGGAGATGTCCCTGCGCTGGGGCAAGCGCTCGCGCGACAAGTTCGATGCGCTGGGCAACAAGAACGCCCTGTTCGGCATCATCCAGGGCTCCGTGTACGAAGATCTGCGGGATGTGTCGCTGGAAGGTCTCTTGGAGATCGGCTTTGACGGTTACGCGGTCGGTGGTCTGGCGGTGGGTGAGCCCAAGGAAGACATGCATCGCATCCTCGAGCACGTCTGCCCGAAAATTCCGGCCGACAAGCCACGCTACCTGATGGGGGTGGGCAAGCCGGAAGATCTGGTGGAAGGGGTGCGCCGCGGCATCGACATGTTCGACTGCGTGATGCCGACCCGCAACGCCCGCAACGGTCACCTGTTCACCACCGACGGGGTGGTCAAGATCCGCAACGCCAAGTATCGCGAGGACACCAGCACCCTGGATGCGGACTGCGACTGCTACACCTGCAAGAACTACACCCGCAGTTATCTGTACCATCTGGACAAGTGCAACGAGATCCTCGGTGCCCGTCTGAACACCATTCACAACCTGCGTTATTACCAGCGTGTGATGCAGGGTTTGCGGGACGCGATCGAGCAGGGTAAATTAGACGACTTTGTAACTGAGTTTTACCGTCGGCAAGGGAAGCCCGTGCCTCCGTTAGCTGAAAATGACGTGAAATAACAACGATTTATAAGCTAGTTATCAAATTTACATCAATAAGAGGTTGTTAAATGAGCATTATCTCCAAGGCATATGCAGAAGGCGCGGCTCCGGCGGCACAGGGTGGTGGCATGGAAATGATCATCATGCTGGCCGTGTTCGGTCTCATCTTCTACTTCATGATCTATCGTCCCCAGGCCAAGCGTGCCAAGGATCACCGCAATCTGATGAGTTCCCTCTCCAAGGGTGACGAAGTGCTCACTTCCGGCGGCCTGGTCGGCAAGATCGCCAAGGTTTCCGCCGACAGCGAATACATTGTGCTGTCCCTGAACGATCAGACCCAGGTCACCATCAAGCGTGATTTCGTCTCTGCCGTTCTGCCCAAGGGTTCTATCCAGTCCCTCTAATCTCCCGAGGAGCACAGCGTGTTAAATCGCTATCCGCTGTGGAAATACCTGATGGTGATCGTGGTGATCGCCATCGGTTTTCTATATGCAGCCCCCAATCTTTACGGCGAAGACCCGGCCTTGCAGATCTCTGCCAGCCGGGGTGCCGAAGTCAAGCTTGATACCCTTGACCTGGTGAAAGCGACCCTCGACGAGGCGAAGATCCCGGTCAAGCATGCGGCGTTCGAACACGGCTTCATTCTGATTCGTTTCAAGAACACCGAAGAGCAGCTCAAGGCGCGCGATCTGGTCGCCAACAAGCTGGGTGACAACTTCATTACCGCACTCAACCTGGCGCCTTCCACCCCTGCCTGGCTCGAAGCCATCGGTGCCAACCCGCTCAAGCTGGGTCTGGACCTGCGTGGCGGCGTGCACTTCCTGATGGAAGTGGACATGGCCGAAGCGCTGGCCAAGCAGCAGGAGCAGATGGTGCAGGATTTCCGCTCCGAGCTGCGTACCCAGAAGATCCGTTACTCCGGCGTGCGCCGGGTCGGTGATCAGGTGCAGGTGGTCTTCCGCGACGAAGCCGACCAGAGCAAGGCGGTCTCCTTCCTGCGTCGTCAGAACCCGGATCTCACCTTTACCACCGAGCAGAAGGGGGACGAGTTCGTCCTGCTGGCCTCCTTAAGTGAAGCCAAGGTCAAGGAGGTGAAGAAGTACGCCCTCGAGCAGAACATCACCATCATCCGCAACCGGGTGAACGAACTGGGTGTCGCCGAGCCGCTGGTACAACAGCAGGGTGCCGAGCGCATCGTGGTGGAACTGCCTGGTATCCAGGACACCGCCCGTGCCAAGGAGATCCTGGGCGCGACCGCGACCCTGGAATTCCACATGGTCGATGAGACCGCCGACATCCAGGCTGCGGCCGACGGTCGCGTACCGCCGAGCTCCAAGGTCTACAACGATCGCAACGGTCGTCCGGTGGTGCTGCAAAAGCGCATCATCCTGACCGGTGACCACATCGTGGGTGCCCAGTCCGGTTTCGACGAATACAGCCGTCCCCAGGTCAACATCAAGCTCGATGGCCAGGGTGGCAACAAGATGGCCAACTTTACCAAGGACAACGTCGGTAAGGGCATGGCCACCGTATTCATCGAATACAAGCCGGTCGGTCAGCCGGGTCCGGACGGCAAGCGCAAGTTCCGCAAGCAGGAGGAGGTGATCAACGTCGCCACCATCCAGTCGCGCCTTGGCAGCCAGTTCCGCATCACCGGCATCGACAACGCCAACGAAGCCCACAACCTGGCGCTGCTGCTGCGTGCTGGTGCGCTGATCGCCCCGATCCAGATCGTGGAAGAGCGCACCATTGGCCCGAGCCTGGGTCAGCAGAACATCGACAGCGGTATGGAAGCCATCGGCTGGGCCATGCTGGTGATCGTGCTGTTCATGGGGATCTACTACCGTGCCTTCGGTTGGGTGGCCAACATTGCCCTCTCCATGAACCTGGTGCTGATCGTCGGCATCATGTCGATGATCCCGGGGGCCACCATGACCCTGCCGGGCATCGCCGGTATCGTGCTGACGCTGGGCATGGCGGTGGACGCCAACGTGCTGATCTACGAGCGCATTCGTGAAGAGATCCGCAACGGCCGCGGCGTGCAGCAGGCGATCCACCTGGGCTTTGATCGGGCATTCTCGACCATCGCCGACTCCAACATCACCTCGCTCATCACCTGTGTGATCCTGTTCGGTATCGGTACCGGCGCCATCAAGGGCTTCGCCCTGACGCTGGGGATTGGTCTGAGTGCGTCCATGTTTACCGCCATCACGGTATCCCGCGCCATCATCAACCTGGCCTGGGGTGGTCGGCGCCTCGACAAGCTGCCGATCTAAGGAAGAGACATGTTTCAGATTCTACATTTTGAAAAGCCCATCCCCTTCATGCGCTTTGCCAAGCCGGGTGTGGTCTTCTCTACCCTGCTGATGGTGATCTCCCTGTTCTTCCTGTTCGATCGGGGTCTGAACTGGGGTCTGGACTTCACCGGCGGCACCACCATCGAGGTGGGCTTCCAGCAGTCGGTGAGCCTGGAGAAGATGCACGAGGTGCTGGACGAGCAGAAGATTGAAGGGGCGACCCTGCAACACTTCGGCTCCAGCCGTGACGTGCTGGTGCGCCTGACCCCGAAAGAGGGGGTCAAGGTGGAGCAGCAGGGCAACGAGGTGCTGGCGGCCGCCAAGGTGATCGATCAGGGCGCCGTGCTCAAGCGCGTGGAGTTCGTCGGCCCCTCCGTGGGTGACGAGCTGGCGACGGACGGTGCGCTGGCCATGCTGGCCTCCATCATCTGTATCCTGATCTACGTGGCGGTACGCTTCGAATGGCGTCTGGCCATGGGCGGCATCCTCTCCCTGGTGCACGACGTGGTGATCACCCTGGGCGTCTTCGCCTACTTCCAGTACGAGTTCGACCTGACCGTGCTGGCGGCCTTGATGACGCTCGTGGGTTACTCCTTGAACGACACCATCGTAGTGTTCGACCGCCTGCGGGAGAACTTTCGCAAGGTGCGCAAGGGGGATACCGAGTACATCCTGGATCTCTCCATGACCGAGACCCTGAGCCGGACCATCATCACCTCCGGCCTGACCTTCGTGGTGGTGGTGGCGCTGCTGCTCAAGGGCGGTCCACTGATCCACGGCTTCTCGGTGGCCATGGTGATCGGTGTGGCGTTTGGTACCTACTCCTCCATCTATGTGGCGAGCTCGTTCGCCATGTTCTTCGGGGTCAAGCGGGAGCACATGCTGCCGACCCAGGTGGAGAAAGAGGGGGCGGATCAGCAAGAGATCCTGCCGTAAATGACAAGGGCGCCACGAGGCGCCCTTTCTCTTATCATCCGGGTGAGTCATTATGACGGTTTCACCCACGGCCATTGGCCAAGAGGCAAGGAGCAAGCCATGCAACACAATCCCCGTTTTCTGGCGCTGGTAGAGGCCATTCGCCCCCATGTGCAGGAGACCGACGTGCACCAGATCAAGCGCTGGCAGGAGGAGGGGCGCACCTTTCACCTGGTCGACGTGCGGGAAGAGAGCGAGTGGGCCAGGGGCCATCTGCCGGGCGCGACCTACCTCGGGCGCGGGGTGATCGAGCGGGATATCGAGACCCATTATCCGGATCCCGACACCGAGCTCTATCTCTATTGTGGTGGCGGTTTTCGCTCCATTCTGGTGGCGGAGAACCTGCAGAAGATGGGCTATGGCCGGGTGGTCAGCGTGGATGGTGGCTTTCGGGGCTGGTGTGATGCCGGATACCCTGTCGAATCCTGATTTATTTGAGGGAGAGAGGCTCAGCCACATGACAAAGTGTCGGCTGACCTTTACCATATGCCGGGTCAAGCGTAAGCGTCGGAGTGTTCATTGAACGTCAGGAAAGGGATTGGATACCTCCTTGGTATCCTGTTGCTGCTCCCCATGTGGGGTTGCAGCAGTAGCAGTCAGGTTCAAACGCCTCAAGTTCCCAAGCCGCAACCCGCTTCACTGGTATTGGCGACCCCCCTGCAGGTCTCTTACCAGAGCGAGTTGGCGTTGGCGCGACTCGGGCAGATGCTCAGTGAGATGGAATTGACCACCGAGCAACGGGCCGAACTGTTTTATGAGCGTGCTGTCGTGTTTGACCGGGTAGGCTTGCGCTCTCTGGCGCGGCTGGATTTCAACCGTGCCCTGCGGGAGAAGCCGGATTTCGCCGAAGCCTACAACTTCATCGGCGTCTATCTGGTGCAACAGCAGAATTATGACGAGGCCTACGAGGCATTTGATTCCGCCCTCGAGCTGGCTCCCGATTATGACTATGCCTATCTGAACCGTGGTATTGCGCTCTATTACGGCAATCGCCCCGAGCTGGCTGCGGCCGATATGAAGCGCTTCTACGAGGCGCAGCCGGAAGATCCCTACCGGGTGATCTGGCTCTATCTGGCCGAGCAGAAGCTCAATGCGCCGGCCGCCATGAGCCGGATGCGCGAGCGGCTCAACAAGTATGACGACGACGCCTGGAACTGGGATCTGGTGCGTCTCTATACCGGCGAACTCAACGCTACCCAGTTGATGGGCAACGTGGTGAAAGGGGTGAAGGACAACCGGGAGCTCGCCGAGCGCCTGTGTGAAACCTACTTCTACCTCGGCAAGTTCGAGCTGGCCAGGGGCAATCGCAAGGAGGCCATCAGCTACTTCAAGCTGGCGCTGGCCAACAACGTGTATGACTTCATCGAGCACAGATATGCCCTGCTCGAGCTGGAGCTGATGGCGCGCAAACCCCTGCCGCCCGGCGCCCAGAGTGCCCAGGGCAAGAGCAGCAAGCAGGCATCCTGAGCTTGCTGACTGTCACCGCTTTGAACGATATGGAAAAGGCCTCATAGCGAGGCCTTTTTGCTGTTTGGGTGTCAGGTTTTACGGCGCCATTGCATAGAGTGACCACCGTGCCCGCCCGCCAGTAAGGGCGCAATTACTGCGCCAGCATCATGCCGGGGATTTGGCGCCAGTAGCCGTTGCAGTCCCGCTCCTGCTGCAGGGGCAGGGGGGCCTGACCCCGTTCGTTGGCCTTGAAGCGATCCAGCATCGTCAGGGTATCCAACCCCTCGGGGGAGAGCCGTACCACATCCACCAAACCCTCCATGCCGGCCAGATCGTTGCCCAAGTTGTAGCAGTAACCGGACTGGGTCTGGATGCCGTTGAGGTTGAACACCTTCTGCCCCTCGCGACTGCTGGCGAGCCGGCCGGTGGGGTAGTCGATGCAGGCCAGTTCACAGTTGTCCTTGGGCCGATCGAGTGAACGGGCGGTGAAGCAGCGCGCCGAATAGGCGAGCGGCAGGTGGCCGTAGGCGAACACCTCCACCTCGAACTGCTGGCGGGCGCGGCCGAGATCCTGATTGAGCTGCACCAGCCAGTCGCGCGACAGCTCCACCGGCATCACCCAGCGCTGCATCCCCTGTTTGAGCAGCATGCGCAGCACGTCGGCGTTGTAGGCGTTGATGGCGGGACCGCAGACGAACGGCAACCCGGCCTCGCTGGCGAGCTGGACCGCGCCCAGATCGTTGGCCTCGATCATCAGCTCGCCGTTGTCGACCAGCCGTTTGACCTCCTTGAGCTCGGAGGGGGCGGAGATGAGAGCCAGGGTGGAGAGCACCGCCTGCTTGCCCGAGCTGGCCACCTGGCGGGCGAGGGCAATCCAGTCATCCGCTTTCAGTTCGCGGCGCTTGCTGCAGACGGTTTCCCCCAGATAGACGATGTCGGCCTGGCTTTGGGCGGCCGCCTGATAGAAGCCATGGGTGTCGGCCTTGGGCCAGTAGAAGAGCAGGGGGCCGAGAGAGAATTTCATGAACAGGGCTCCTTATTGCCACTGGCGATGATAGGCACCGAGGGTGGTCTGGCTCCCCTCGGAGACGCGGGCGAGCTGGGCATCCCACTCGGCCTTGACCTGATAGGCTTCGGGGTTGGCCTGATAGGCGTCGATGGCGGCGCGCCAGACCCGGGTCACCTGCTCCACGTAGGCGGGGCTGCGCTGGCGCCCCTCGATCTTGACCGACTGGATGCCGGTCTGGAACAGCTCGGGCAACAGGCCCAGGGTGTTGAGGCTGGTGGGCTCCTCCAGCGCGTGGTAGGTCTGACCGTCTACCTCGAAGCGCCCCTTGCACAGGGTTGGGTAGCCGGCGTTCTCCCCCGGGCCGTAACGGTCGATGAGCACTTCGTTGAGGCGAGACTCGAGGCCGCTTGGGGTCTCCTCCCAGCGCACGAACTTGGCCGGTGAACAGGCACCGACGGTGTTGGGGCTCTCGCCGGTCATGTAGGAGGAGAGGTAGCAGCGCCCCTCCGCCATGATGCAGAGGCTGCCGAAGGCGAAGACTTCGAGGCCGACGTCGGTCTCGCGGGCCAGCTGTTTCACCTGGTGCATGGAGAGCACGCGAGGCAGTACCACTCGTCCGACGTTGAAGTGCTGCTGGTAGAAGCGGATGGCGGCGGCGTTGGTGGCGCTGGCCTGCACCGAGACGTGCAGCTCCAGATCCGGGTAGCGGCGGCTGGCATAATCGAGCACGGCGAGATCGGCGATGATCAGGGCATCGGCACCCAGTGCGGCGCCCTTGTCCACCGCCTGCTGCCAGCGGGCATCGGAGCCCGGGTGGGCGAAGGTGTTGATGGCGATGTGCAGCTTGCGGCCATGTTGATGCACGTAGTCGACCGCTTTCTCCAGCTTGCTGTCGGTAAAGTTGAGCCCGGCGAAATGGCGGGCGTTGGTGTCATCCTTGAAGCCGATATAGACGGCATCGGCCCCGTTATCCACGGCTGTTTTCAGTGCCGGCAGACTGCCTGCCGGACAGAGTAATTCCATCGGTACGCTCCGAGAGGGCAAAAATGCAAAAAAGTGGCCCGATTGTATTCACCGGCGTCCTTCCACTTTTTGACCTGAGGCAGCTTTGTGTGGCTTTACCCTTCTTGAGGTAAGTGGGCACAAGTTTGATTTCCAACAGGATCATGGCGCTGACCCTGTGTTTGAATGCGCAAAAAACTGGGAGTTCATCGTGTTCAAACAACTGCAACATCGCCTGGTCGAACAGGCCCCCCGCTTCTTGCGCCATCCCCTCAAGCTGGTGCCCTTTGCCCTGCAACAGCATTTGATGGAGCGCCTGCTGGCCAGCGTCTTCAAGGAGGCCATCGCCGATGGCGACTTTGCATTTCTGGCCGGCAAGTGGCTCAAGGTCGAGGTATCGGATCTCGAGCTCTGCTGGTTCATCAGCGAGCAGGAGGGCAAGCTGGTGGTGGCCCGTCACTGTGAACAGGCCGATGTCTGCTTCAGCGGCAGCAGCAACGATCTCATCTTGATTGCCGGTCGCAAGGAAGACCCCGACTCCCTCTTCTTCCAGCGCAAGCTGAAGATTGAAGGAAATACTGAGCTGGGACTGGAGGTAAAAAACCTGATGGACAGCCTGGATCTGGACGGGTTGCCGAGCCTGGTGCGCTATCCGCTGATGGATCTCGCCAGCTTTATCGAGCAGGCCAGGGCCAGCTCAGCGCAAGAGGCGCATTCTGCGCCGGCGGGTGGGGTGGCGTCTCAGCTGTGAGGCTAGCCCCTCGGCATGATGGCGATAGTGGTTGCGGGCCCACAGGCAGCGCAGGGCCCAGAGGCAGGGCAGCAGCGCCAGCAGGGCACCGGCGCCTTGCTGGCGTGACAGCAGCAGCCCCAGCACCAGCCAGAGGAAAGGTTGGGCCTCGTAGAACCACTCCGGCTGCAGCCAGACCTTGTTTGGGAAGATGACCAGATCGGTGCGCCGATAGCTGGAGCGCATCATCCAGCTGGCGGCCCCAGCGACAAACAGCAGGCCCCCCGCCAGCCAGAGCAGCGGGGAGTGGCTGAGTGCGATGATACCGATGGCTGCCAGCAGATAGCAGGCCGGCAGCTTCTCATAAAGCCAGCGCGGGCACATGTGGTCTCCCCTCTTTCACCTTCCCATCCTCCAAGTTTAGCCCGCCCTTGTGCCCGCCTCATGCCGCTTTGTTCTACAAACCGGCGCGATAGTTGTGAAATGGAGCGCCATTTACGGTGCCAAAATAGCGATTGGCTATGTTACAATTGCGCGCCATTTTTGACTGAAGATTGACTGGGCATGTTGGATCAGATTCGTATCGTGTTGGTAAACACCTCTCACACCGGCAACATGGGGTCTGCGGCACGCGCCATGAAGACCATGGGCTTGAGTCAGATGGTGCTGGTTGATCCGCAAGCCCTGCCCGATGGCAATGCCAATGCATTGGCTGCCGGTGCCAGCGACATCCTGGCCAATGCCCGTGTCGTGGCGACGCTGGATGAAGCCATCGCCGATTGCGGCCTGGTGATCGGTACCAGTGCCCGTTCCCGCACCCTGAGCTGGCCCATGCTGGATCCCCGCGAAGCGGGCGAGAAGTTGGTGGCTGAAGGTATGCAGCATCCGGTGGCGCTGGTGTTTGGCCGTGAACGTACCGGCCTCACCAACGACGAGCTGCAAAAGTGCCACTACCACGTGGCCATCCCGGCCAATCCCGAGTACAGCTCCCTCAATCTGGCCATGGCGGTGCAGACCCTCTGTTATGAGGTGCGCATGCACTGGCTGCAGCAGCAAGAGCAAGCAGGCGACAGCGGGATGGCAGTGGAGTATCCCAGTGCCGATCAACTGGAAGGTTTTTATCAGCATCTGGAACAGACGCTGCTCAAGACCGGCTTCATCACCGATGACCACCCGGGGCAGGTGATGAACAAGTTGCGTCGCCTGTTCAACCGGGCACGTCCGGAGGCGGTGGAACTCAACATTCTGCGCGGCATTCTGACCTCGGTGCAAAAACCCAGGCCGCAGGATTAAACCCGACTGAATTACTCAACCATATACTTGACTGATTTAGTCGGGTATGTGACCATATGCCCATATTGATTGGTTCGCAAGACGGTAAGGCATATGAGACTGACCTCAAAAGGACGTTACGCTGTGACTGCCATGCTCGACGTGGCGTTGCATGCAGAGCAGGGGCCCGTGCCCCTGGCTGATATTTCAGAGCGCCAGGGCATCTCCTTGTCCTATCTGGAGCAACTGTTTGCCCGCCTGCGCAAGCATGGCCTGGTAAGCAGCGTGCGTGGCCCCGGTGGCGGCTATCGCCTCGGTCTGGCCCCGAATGCCATCTCGGTCGGTCAGGTGATCACCGCGGTGGATGAATCGGTGGATGCCACCAAGTGCCTCGGCAAGGGCGGCTGCCACGGCGGCACCCAGTGTCTTACTCACTCCTTGTGGCGTGACCTGAGCGAGCGAATCTCCAGCTTCCTGGGGGATATCACCCTGGCCGAGCTGGTTGATCAGGCGGATGTGCGCCGTATTGCCGGCAAGCAAGACGAACAGATGAAAACCGTGTTGTCCCTGGTTGATCGGGCAGAACGCGGCGATGTGAGCTTGAAAGTCCAACTATAAACAAACGTGCTTTCCACAGCCGGTCGATGTATGACCCAGGCTGTAACGGAGAAAAACATGAAACTGCCTATTTACCTTGATTATTCGGCAACCTGTCCGGTGGACCCGCGTGTCGCAGAAAAAATGATGCAGTGTCTCACCATGGATGGCCTGTTCGGCAATCCAGCTTCCCGTTCCCACCGTTTCGGCTGGCAAGCCGAAGAGGCGGTCGACCTGGCCCGTAATCAAGTGGCAGAGCTGATCGGTGCCGACCCGCGCGAGATCGTCTTCACCTCCGGCGCCACCGAGTCCAACAACCTGGCCATCAAGGGCGTCGCCCACTTCTACGCCGGCAAGGGCAAGCACATCGTTACCTCCAAGACCGAGCACAAGGCGGTACTGGATACCTGCCGCCAGCTGGAGCGCGAAGGCTATGAGGTAACCTACCTCGAACCGATGCCCAACGGCCTGTTCACTCTGGAGCAGATCGAAGGCGCCCTGCGCGATGACACCATTCTGGTCAGCATCATGCACGTCAACAACGAGATCGGCGTGGTGCAGAACATCGCCGCTATCGGCGAGCTGTGCCGCTCCCGCAAGATCCTGCTGCACGTGGATGCGGTACAGAGCGTGGGCAAGATCCCGGTCGACGTGGAAGCGCTCAAGGTTGACCTGCTCTCCATGTCCGCCCACAAGGTATACGGCCCGAAAGGCATTGGTGCCCTCTACGTGCGTCGCAAGCCCCGTGTGCGCCTGGAAGCCCAGATGCACGGTGGCGGCCACGAGCGCGGCATGCGTTCCGGCACCCTGCCGACTCACCAGATCGTCGGCATGGGCGAAGCCTTCCGCATCGCCAAAGAAGAGATGGCGAGCGAGGGTGAGCGCATCATGGCCCTGCGTCAGCGTCTGTGGGACGGCATCAAGGATATCGAAGAGGTCTACATCAACGGTGACCTGGAACAGCGTGTACCGGGCAACCTCAACGTCAGCTTCGCCTATGTGGAAGGGGAATCCCTGATCATGGCGCTCAAGGATCTGGCGGTCTCTTCCGGTTCTGCCTGTACCTCGGCCAGCCTGGAGCCCTCCTACGTGCTGCGCGCCCTGGGCCTGAACGACGAGCTGGCGCACAGCTCCATCCGTTTCAGCATGGGTCGCTTCACCACCGAAGAAGAGATTGATTACGCAATCAAGCTTATCCGTGACTCCATCGGTCGTCTGCGCGAGATGTCTCCCCTGTGGGAGATGTACAAGGACGGCGTCGATCTGAACACGGTCGAATGGGCTCATCACTGATCCTTGCCAAGAGAGCAAGTGTTTGGTGAACAACGGAATTAGCAGGAGTTAGATATGGCTTACAGTGAAAAAGTAATCGACCACTACGAGAACCCACGTAACGTAGGCGGCTTCGACAAGAACGATCCCAGCATCGCTACCGGCATGGTCGGTGCGCCGGCCTGTGGTGACGTGATGAAGCTGCAGCTGAAGATCAGCGACGACGGCATCATCGAAGATGCCAAGTTCAAGACCTATGGTTGTGGCTCCGCCATCGCCTCCAGCTCCTTGGTGACCGAGTGGGTCAAGGGCAAGACCCTGGACGAAGCAGCCGGCATCAAGAACACCGACATCGCCGAAGAGCTGGCGCTGCCGCCGGTGAAGATCCACTGCTCCATTCTGGCCGAGGATGCCATCAAGGCCGCCATCGCCGATTACAAGCAGAAGAAAGGTCTCTAAGGTCAGGAGCGCAGTATGGCCATTACCATGACAGATGCCGCAGCGGCACGGGTTTCTTCTTTTCTGGCCAACCGGGGCAAGGGCATCGGCCTGCGCCTCGGCGTCAAGACCACCGGCTGTTCCGGTCTTGCCTACGTGCTCGAATTTGTCGACGAGCTGGCGGATGAAGATCAGGTATTCGAGCTGGACGGCGTCAAGATCATCGTCGATGCCAAGAGCCTGATCCACCTGGATGGTACCCAGCTGGACTTCGTCAAGGAGGGCCTCAACGAGGGCTTCCAGTTCAACAACCCCAACGCCAAGGGTGAGTGTGGTTGCGGCGAAAGCTTCAGTGTCTGAGATGTTTGCTACACCTGATTGCGCATGTGTTGAACCGGCCGGCCACGGCCAGTTCAACCACGCCGTCCCGTTTGCCGAGGGCGAGCAGGACGGCGGTCGCATCAGGTTCTAAGAGGTCTGCATGAATCATTTCGAGCTGTTTGGGCTGGTGGAAGGCTTCGAGCTCGATACCCGTCAGTTGGCGGATACCTACCGTCAGTTGCAAACCCAGTTCCATCCCGATCGTTTTGCCACGGCTCCCGAGCGGGAACAGCTGGTCGCGGTGCAACGTGCCGCCCAGATCAACGATGCCTTCACTACCCTCAAGGCGCCCCTGCGCCGAGCCGAGTACCTGCTCTCCCTGCGTGGTACCGATATCCGCGGCGAGCAGCAGACGCTGCAAGATCCCGCTTTCCTGATGCAGCAACTGGAGTGGCGCGAGCGGCTGGCCGATCTGAAAGGCGAAGCCGACCCTGAGCGGGCCATCAAGGATTTTCGCCAGGAGATCAGGCATGATCACCAGCAGTTGATGCAGCAGCTGACCCTGAGCCTCGCCACCGGCGATGATCAGAAGGCCGCTGACTGCGTTCGCAAGCTCAAGTTTGTCGACAAGCTCCTCGAGGAGCTGGAACGATTCGAAGACTCCCTGTTCGAGTCTTGATCCTTTAACGCTGGAAGTTTGATTACCCATGGCATTACTGCAAATCGCCGAGCCCGGCCAGAGCGCCGCACCTCATCAGCACAAGCGTGCCGTCGGCATCGACCTTGGCACCACCAACTCGCTGGTCGCCGCCGTGCGCAGCGGTCAGGCCGACACCCTCTGTGACGAGCAGGGGCGTGATCTGCTGCCCTCCGTCGTGCATTACCAGGCCGATACCATCCGGGTCGGCTTCGATGCCAAGCGCGAGGCAGCCCTCGACCCGCACAACACCATCGTCTCCGCCAAGCGGATGATGGGCAAGGCGCTGGCCGACATCGATACCCGCCAGCAGCCCTACGAATTCGTGGCGGCCGACAACGGTATGCCGCAGCTGCAGACCCGTCAGGGGTTGGTCAACCCGGTGCAGGTCTCGGCCGAGATCCTCAAAAAACTGGCCGAGCGGGGCGCCGCCGCCCTGGGTGGCGATCTCGACGGCGTGGTGATCACAGTGCCCGCCTATTTCGACGACGCCCAGCGCCAGGGCACCAAGGATGCGGCCAGACTGGCCGGTCTGCACGTGCTGCGTCTGCTCAATGAACCGACCGCCGCCGCCATCGCCTATGGCCTCGACTCCGGTCAGGAAGGGGTGATCGCCGTCTATGACCTGGGTGGCGGTACCTTCGACATCTCCATTCTGCGTTTGCATCGCGGGGTGTTTGAGGTGATGGCCACTGGCGGCGACTCGGCCCTCGGTGGCGATGATTTCGACCACCTGCTGGCGGACTGGCTGAAAGAGCAAGCCGGGTTGTCCGGTCAGCTCGATGCCCGTACCCAGCGCGAGTTGCTGGACGCCGCCGCCGCCGTCAAACACGGTCTCACCGATGCCGATGCCGTTGCCTGCGCCTTTGCCGGCTGGCAGGGCACCGTCACCCGCAGCCAGTTTGACCAGCTGATCCAGCCGCTGGTCAAGCGCACCCTGCTGGCCTGTCGCCGCGCCCTGCGCGATGCGGGTCTCGAACAGGAAGAGGTGCTGGAAGTGGTGATGGTCGGCGGCTCCACCCGGGTGCCGCTGGTGCGCGAGCTGGTGGGGGAGTTCTTCCAACGTACGCCACTGACCAGCATCGACCCCGACAAGGTGGTGGCCATCGGTGCCGCCATCCAGGCCGACATCCTGGTGGGCAACAAGCCCGATGCCGAGATGCTGCTGCTGGACGTCATTCCGCTCTCCTTAGGGTTAGAAACCATGGGGGGCCTCGCCGAGAAGGTGATCCCGCGCAACACCACCATTCCGGTGGCCCGCGCTCAGGAGTTCACCACCTTCAAGGATGGCCAGACTGCGATGGCGATCCACGTGGTGCAGGGCGAGCGCGAGCTGGTGGCGGATTGCCGATCCTTGGCCCGCTTCACCCTGACCGGCATTCCGCCCATGGCGGCGGGGGCGGCCCACATTCGCGTCACCTTCCAGGTGGATGCGGACGGTCTGCTGTCGGTCAGCGCCATGGAGAAATCCTCCGGCGTGCAGGCCGAGATCCAGGTCAAGCCCTCCTACGGATTGGGTGAGGATGACATCCTCAACATGCTGAGCGCCTCCATCGCCAATGCCCAGCAGGACATGGACGCCCGCATGCTGGCGGAGCAGCAGGTCGAGGCCGACCGGGTGGTCGAGAGCCTCAACGCCGCGCTGGCCGCCGATGGCGAAGCGCTGTTGAGCGCCGCCGAGCGGGCCGAGCTGGATGCTGCCATCGCCCATCTGCTGACCATGCGCAGCACGGGTACCACCAACCAGATCAAAGAGGCCATCGAGGCGGCGGACGCTGCCAGTGGCGAATTTGCAGCCCGCCGGATGGATGCCTCCATCCGCAAGGTGCTGACCGGACAAAACGTCAACAAGGTGTAATATGCCAAAACTGATTATTCTGCCCCATCCCGAGCTCTGTCCGGACGGCGCGGCCCTCGAAGGCGCGACCGGTGAAACCATTCTGGACATCGCGCTGCGCAACGGCATCGAGATCGAGCACGCCTGCGAGAAGTCCTGCGCCTGCACCACCTGCCACTGTGTGGTGCGGGAAGGGTTCGACTCCCTCGAGCCGAGCGACGAGCTGGAAGATGACATGCTGGACAAGGCGTGGGGACTGGAGCCTGAATCCCGTCTCAGCTGCCAGGCCAGACTGGCGGACGAGGATCTGGTGGTGGAACTGCCCAAGTACACCCTGAATCTGGCGTCTGAGCGCCACTGATGACCTCTTAATTACACATGAGTGAATTGCGCGTGCAGCATCTCGTGGTGCAGTAATGATATGGTGAAGGCCGTGACCCTTGAGGGCGCGGCCTTTTTTGTGCCCGCGATCTCCCTATTCGTTGATGAAAGTGCCAATAAAAAGGAAGCAAGAGAACATGGCTGACATGATGAACGTACGGTTGTCTTCCCAGGCTGCCGCTGCCCACTGGGGCGAGGGTGCCCTGCTCAGTTTCAACGGCGACGAAGCCCATCTCCATCTGGGCCGCGGCGGCCAGGAGAAGGAGGCGCTGCGCGCCATCCAGCGTGGGGCCAGACGCCTCGAGTCGAGCGGCATCAAGCGCGTCAAGCTGGTGGGTGAGGGCTGGGATCGGGAGCGTCGCTACGCCTTCGCCCAGGGCTTTTACGCTGCCAAGGGCGT
The DNA here is from genome assembly GCF_027707805.1 of Aeromonas sp. QDB20. Classification (NCBI taxonomy): domain Bacteria; kingdom Pseudomonadati; phylum Pseudomonadota; class Gammaproteobacteria; order Aeromonadales; family Aeromonadaceae; genus Aeromonas; species Aeromonas sp. QDB20. Next base: position 52,820 of record NZ_JAPCJC010000002.1, read on the forward strand.
GCGCGAGCTCGACTTTGGTGAGCAGTCAGCGCAGGAGGCTCGTGAGCTGGAAGCCCTGCTCAAGGCGGCTCGCTGGGTGCGCGAGGTGACCAACGGCTGCCCGCAGGAGATCTATCCCATGAGCCTGGCGGAGTCCGCCCTGCTGCTCATTCGCAGCCTCGCCGGTGACAAGGTGACCGCCCGCATTACCGCCGGGGAGGCACTGCAGGAGGCCGGTCACATCGGGATCTGGTCGGTGGGCCGTGGCAGCGAGCGCGAGCCCGTGCTGCTCGAGCTCGACTACAACCCGACCGGGGATGCCAACGCTCCCGTGCTGGCGGCCCTGGTGGGCAAGGGGATCACCTTCGATTCCGGTGGCTACTCCATGAAGTCCTCCGACAACATGCTGCCGATGAAATCCGACATGGGTGGCGCCGCCATGGTGACCGGCGCGCTGGCGCTGGCCATCAGCCGCGGCCTCGACAAACGGGTCAAGCTGATCCTCTGCTGCGCCGAGAACCTGGTCTCCGGCCACGCCTTCAAGCTCGGCGACATCCTCACCTATCGCAACGGCATCTCGGTCGAGATCCAGAACACCGACGCGGAAGGCCGTCTGGTGCTGGCCGATGGCCTGCTGGCCGCCAGCGAAAGCGGGGCAGCCTATATCCTCGACGCCGCTACCCTGACCGGCGCCGCCAAGACTGCGCTGGGTCGCGACTACAACGCCGTGTTCGCCCTTGATGAGGTCGAGCAGGTGCGTGCGCTGGCGGCCGCCAAAGCCGAAAACGAGCAGGCCTGGGCGCTGCCGCTGGAGCCCTGGCACGCGGGCCAGCTCACCTCTGCCTTTGCCGAGCTGGGCAACGTGGCATCCGCCGAAGGGACCGCCGGCGCCACCACGGCAGCCGCCTTCTTGTCGCGCTTCGTGCGTGATGAAGGCAAGGGCTGGGTACACCTGGACTTGGCCGCCTCCTATCAAAAATCGGGTAACGATCTGTGGGCGACCGGTGCCAAGGGCCACGGTCTGCGCACGATTGCCCGCTGGTTGCAGGAGGTGGGCGCATGAACGTCTGGTTGAGCCGAGAATTTGCGCCGGCCGAGTGGGGGGAGGGGGCGCTGCTCTCTCACCGCGCCGATGGCATGGTGATCCATCTGGTGACCGCCACCCCCTTGCTGGACATCCAGCAGGCGGCGCGGCGCCTGTGCAGCCAGGGGATCCAGAAGGTGGTGCTGGCCGGTCACTGGGAGCGCGAGCAGCAATGGGCCTTTGCCCAGGGGCTGCAGACACCCAAGGCGGAAGTGGCGCTGCAGTGGGCCACCTCGTCCGAGGAGGACAGGGAGGAGCTGGAAGCGCGCTGGCTGTGCGGGCGCTGGGTGCGAGAGATGACCAATGCCACCCCCGAGCAGCTGGGACCGCTGGAGCTGGCGGTCGAAGCTGCCGCCTTCCTCACCGAGCTGGCCCCCGACAAGATCAGCCATCGCATCCTCAAAGGGGAGGCGCTGCAACAGGCGGGCTGGGTCGGTCTCTACCAGGTCGGTCGTGGCAGCGAGCGCGAGCCCGTGATGCTGGAGCTGGACTTCAATCCAGGTCGGGATCCCAAGGCCCCGGTGGCCGCGGCCCTGGTGGGCAAGGGGATCACCTTTGACTCCGGCGGCTACTCCATGAAGACCTCCCAGGGCATGCTCACCATGAAGCACGACATGGGGGGCGCCGCCATCGTCACCGGCGCGCTGGCGCTGGCCATCCTGCGCGGCCTCGACAAGCGGGTGAAGCTTATCCTCTGCTGCGCCGAGAACCTGGTCTCGGGTCACGCCTACAAGCTGGGTGACATCCTCACCTACAAGAACGGTACCACGGTGGAGATAGTCAACACCGACGCCGAGGGGCGCCTGGTGCTGGCCGACGGTCTGCAACTGGCCGGCGAATCCGGCGCGCCGCTGGTCATCGACGCCGCCACCCTGACCGGGGCGGCTGTGATGGCGCTGGGTGGACGCTACAATGCGCTGTTTGGCCTCGACAAGGGGCTGGTGAGCCGCGCCATGGCCTATGCGGATGCCGAGCAGGAGCCTGCCTGGCCGCTGCCGCTGGAGCCCTGGCACAGCCAGCAGTGTCCGTCCCACTATGCTGACACTGCCAACAGCCGCCCCGTGCCGGGCGGTGGCCCGGGCGGCGCCTCCAATGCGGCCGGATTCCTCTCCCGCTTCGTGGGCAACGAAGGGCGAGGCTGGTTGCACGTGGATCTCGCTGCCTGCTTCAGCGACAACGGCGACAATCTGTGGGCTCCGGGGGCCAATACCCTGGGGATGCGCACCATCGCCCACACCCTGCTGGCGGAAACCCGCTGAGAGAACCACATCAAGGGCACCTGCGGGTGCCCTTTCCCATATTGCAGAAGATGGGCAATAGCCAATGTTTCAGGGGGTTAGCATGGTGATCGTGCGCAAGCGCACATTTTTTCCTGCCGGCCTGGGCCAAGATGAGTGGTGATGTTGTTTTAGGGATGGAATTGTTTAATAAAAAGTTGCTTTTCTGTGTGTTATTTCGGTTTTTGTTTACGTATAATCGCCGCCGAACATGGATTCTAACAATAAATCTCTGTAGTTAAGGAAAGATCTCAATGGCCATCGAACGTACCTTCTCCATCATCAAGCCGGACGCCGTCAGCAAGAACCTGATCGGTGCCATCTACAACCGTTTCGAGAGCGCTGGCCTGAAAGTCATCGCCGCCAAGATGCTGCACATGAGCAGCGAACAAGCCGCCGGTTTCTACGCCGAGCACCAGGGCAAGCCTTTCTATGACGGTCTGGTCAGCTTCATGACCTCCGGCCCCGTCATGATCCAGGTGCTGGAAGGCGAAGAAGCCATCCGTCGTCACCGTGAAATCATGGGCGCCACCAACCCGAAAGAGGCCCTGGCCGGCACCCTGCGCGCCTGCTACGCCGAGAGCATCGATCGCAACGCCGTGCACGGCTCCGATGCGCCGGCCTCTGCCGCTCGTGAAATCGCCTACTTCTTCTCTGACGCCGAGATCTGCCCGCGCGGTTGATTTTCGTCAGCAGAATCTCAAGGGAGCCTCGGCTCCCTTTTGTTTTTTGGTCATTCGGTCAATATCCCCTTATTCTCCAGGTGGAAAGCCGGACCCATAATTTGTACAATGCCGCCCCCTGACGTAGGTCAGCCGATAATTTATGAAGTGTGTGAGCTGAGGCCCTTGATGAGCGAAACAAAAACCAACCTGCTGGATCTCGATCGGGATGCCATGCGTGCCTTCTTCGTCGAACTGGGCGAGAAGCCGTTCCGGGCAGATCAGGTAATGAAGTGGATTTATCACTTTGGTTGTGATGATTTCGATCAGATGAACAACGTCAACAAGGTGCTGCGCGAGCGTCTCAAGGAGATCGCCGAGATCCGGGCGCCGGAAGTGAGCCGAGAACAGCGCTCCTCCGACGGTACCATCAAGTGGGCGCTGCAGGTCGGCGGCCAGGAGGTGGAGACCGTCTACATCCCCGAGGACGATCGGGCGACCCTGTGTGTCTCCTCCCAGGTGGGCTGCGCCCTGGAGTGCAAGTTCTGCTCCACCGCCCAGCAGGGCTTCAACCGCAACCTGAAAGTCTCCGAGATCATCGGTCAGGTGTGGCGCGCCGCCAAGATCGTCGGCGGCAAGCGTCCCATCACCAACGTGGTGATGATGGGCATGGGCGAGCCGCTGCTCAACCTCGCCAACGTGGTGCCGGCCATGCGCCTGATGATGGATGACTACGGCTACGGCATCTCCAAGCGCCGGGTCACCATCTCCACCTCCGGCGTGGTGCCGGCGCTGGACATGCTGGGCGACCAGATCGACGTGGCGCTGGCCATCTCCCTGCACGCTCCCAACGACAAACTGCGCTCCGAGATCATGCCGATCAACGACAAGTACAACATCGAAGCCTTCCTGGCCGGTGTGCGTCGCTACCTCGGCAAGTCCAACGCCAACGGCGGCCGGGTCACGGTGGAGTATGTGCTGCTCGATCACATCAATGACGACATGCAGCATGCCCACGAACTGGCCAAGGTGCTCAAGGACACCCCGAGCAAGATCAACCTGATCCCGTTCAACCCCTTCCCGGGCAACCCTTACGGCAAGCCGAGCAACAGTCGCATTGACCGTTTCTCCAAGGTTCTGATGGAGTACGGCTTCACCGTCATTGTCCGCAAGACCCGTGGTGACGACATCGATGCGGCCTGCGGTCAGCTGGTGGGGGAGGTGATCGATCGCACCAAGCGCACCATGAAAAATCGGATGCAACAGGATGGGATTTCCGTCAAAATGGTTTAACTTGCTAAGCCATTGTATAGTCAGGGAATGGATACACGTACATTGATCGTAGTGGCAGCGCTCTGTGCGCTGCCAGGCTGTGTTACCGAGACCACTTACGCTGGCCAGAATTCCACCCAGCGTGAGGTCGGTCCCGACCTCAAGGCGGCAGCCCAGACCCGTCTGGATTTGGGCATCCAGTATCTGCAGCAGGGCAACGCCGAGCAGGCCAAGTTCAACCTTGATCGCGCCCTCCAGTACGACGCCGCCAATCCTCAGGTTTACATCGGTTTTGCCTACTTCTACCAGCAGGTGCAAGATTACAAGGCAGCCGAAGCCAGTTACCAGAAAGCCCTTGCCGTGGATCCGTCCAATGCTGACGCGATGAACAACTATGGCGCCTTCCTTTGCAATCGCGGTCGTTTCGACGAGGCTGAGAAAGCCTTCCTGCAGGCCGTCAGCCAGCCGAACTACATCAAGATCGCCGATACCTATGAAAACGCGGCACTTTGCGCCGCGCAAAATCGCAGAAATGATAAAGCAAGCGAGTACTATCGCTTGGCCTTGGGGTATAATCCCCGCAATCCAAGGTTATTGCTGGACATGGCGGAGCTTTCCATGAAAGATGGCAAGCTGCCTGATGTGCAGGCCTATCTCGCCCGTTTTGCCGATGTATCGGACGAGAACGAGAACAGTCTCTGGTTGAGATTGCGGCTGGCGCAGGCCATGGACAAACCGGCACTACTTCACCAATTCGGGACTGAGCTGGTAAGGCAATATCCCACTTCGCAACAAGCCAAGCGTTACTTAGCCAATGACTACTGAACAGCCACACGATTTCCAAGACGACTCCCAGGCAGTTGGCCCAGGCCAGCTGCTGCGCAACGCCCGTGAACAGCTCGGCTGGACGCGAGAACAGGTTGCGTCCCGCATTCACCTTCGTCTGACCCTGATTGCCGCGATTGAATCGGATACGTATGACAAACATACCTCCCATACCTTCATCCGCGGCTATCTGCGTACCTATGCCAAGCTGGTCGGTATTCCGGAAGAGACCATCCTCGCCGCTTATGACAAGCTGGGCCTGACACCGCCCGACAACATCGACATGCAGAGCTTCTCTCGTCGCTCCCGTCAGCAGGCCAACGACAGCCGCCTCAAGGTTGTCACCTGGCTGGTGATCCTGGTGCTGATCGCCCTCTCCGTCGTCTGGTGGTGGCAGAGCACGGCGCGTCGCTCCGCCGGTGACGAGGCCCTGGCCGCGACCGAAATGGGCGCAGCCCGCAACCCCAATACGCCGAGCGCCACTCCGGCCGTCGATGTTGCCGAGCCGGTACTGGCTCCTGCCGCTTCCGCCGCCGCAGACGCTGCCGTAACCCCGGTGGTGAGCGATGCCGCTGCGACCACTCTGCCGGCGGATGCCAGCAGCGCCGTGGCGACCACCACTGCCGAGACGTCTGCCGCTGCCGCCACGCAACCGGCTGACGACACCGCCGCGAGCGAGCCTGCCAAGGTGCCCCAGCTCAAGATGAGCTTCACCGCCGACTGCTGGCTGGACGTCAAGGATGCCAATGGCAAGACCCTGTTCAGCGGCCTCAAGAAGGCCAATGACGAACTGGTACTGGAAGGACCCGAGCCGCTCAAATTCATCATTGGTGCGCCCATGGCCATCAATATCGAATACAAGGGCAAGTCCATCGACATGAGCCGTTACAACAACGGCCGGACTGCTCGCCTCTCACTGCCGCAGGAGTAATCTGTCCGCCATGTCCGCTCACGAATCTCCCATCATTCGTCGTAAATCCAGGCAGATCATGGTCGGCAACGTACCGGTCGGGGGCGATGCCCCCATCACGGTACAGACCATGACCAACACCAAGACCACGGACGTGGCCGCCACCGTCGAGCAGATCCAGCGGATCGAGCGGGTCGGTGCCGACATCGTCCGGGTCTCCGTCCCCACCATGGAGGCGGCGGAAGCGTTCAAGCTCATCAAGCAGCAGACCCGCATCCCCATCGTGGCCGACATCCACTTCGACTACCGCATCGCCCTGAAAGTGGCCGAATACGGCGCCGATTGCCTGCGCATCAACCCGGGCAACATCGGCAACGAGGAGCGGGTGCGCGCCGTGGTCGACTGCGCCCGCCACTACAACATCCCGATCCGCATCGGCGTCAACGGCGGCTCGCTGGAACGGGACATCCAGGAAAAATATGGCGAACCCACCCCCGAGGCGCTGCTCGAATCAGCCATGCGCCATGTGGATTATCTGGATCGCCTGAACTTCGACAACTTCAAGGTGAGCGTCAAGGCTTCCGACGTCTTCCTGGCGGTTGGCGCCTATCGCCTGCTGGCCAAGCAGATCGAGCAGCCGCTGCACCTGGGCATCACAGAAGCGGGCGGTTTTCGCGCCGGCGCGGTGAAGTCTGCCATCGGTCTGGGCATGCTGCTGAGCGAAGGCATCGGCGACACCCTGCGCATCTCGCTGGCGGCCGATCCGGTGGAAGAGATCAAGGTGGGCTTCGATATCCTCAAGTCCCTGCGCATCCGTTCCCGCGGCATCAACTTCATCGCCTGTCCCTCCTGCTCCCGCCAGGAGTTCGACGTCATCGGCACCGTCAATGCGCTGGAAGAGCGGCTCGAAGACATCATCACTCCGATGGATGTCTCCATCATCGGCTGCGTGGTTAACGGTCCGGGGGAGGCGCTGGTCTCCGATCTGGGCCTCGCCGGTGCGGCCAACAAGAGCGCCTTCTACGAAGCGGGCCAGCGGGTCGACCGGCTCGACAACAAGGATCTCATCCCGACCCTGGAGCGCCGCATTCGCGCCCGGGCCGCCATGCTGGATCCGGCCAACCAGATCCAGGTGGACGAGGGTTGAGCAACCAAGGGCCACTCAGGGTGGCCCTGTCTTTAGGTTGCTGATTTTACATCCCGCATTGGAATACCCTGATTTTACCTCGGGGTCGAAAATCCCTATAATGCGGCCAAATTTTACCTCTTTTTCTCGAGTATCAACGTGGCAAAACAGATCCAAGCTATTCGCGGTATGAATGATTGCCTGCCGGAGCAGAGCCCGGTATGGCAGAAAGTAGAACAGATCCTGCGCCAGGTCGTGGCCAGCTATGGCTACAGCGAAGTGCGCATGCCGATTGTCGAGCAGACCCATCTGTTCAAGCGCGCCATCGGTGAAGTGACCGACGTGGTCGAAAAAGAGATGTACACCTTTGAAGACCGCAACGGCGACAGCCTGAGCCTGCGTCCGGAAGGGACCGCCAGCTGCGTGCGTGCCGGTATCGAGCACGGTCTGCTTTACAACCAGGAACGCCGGATGTGGTACATGGGCCCCATGTTCCGTCACGAGCGTCCCCAGAAGGGCCGTTATCGCCAGTTCCACCAGTTCGGGGTCGAGTTGTTTGGCATCAACGGGCCGGACATCGATGCCGAGCTCATCATGCTGACTCACCGCCTGTGGCGTCTGTTCGGCATCAGCGAACACGTGACCCTGCAGCTCAACACCCTCGGTCAGAGTGCCGAACGTGCCGCTTACCGCGATGCGCTGGTCGCCTACCTGGAGCAGTACAAGAGCGAGCTGGACGAAGAGAGCCAGCGCCGCATGTACAGCAACCCGCTGCGGGTGCTCGACTCCAAGGACGAGAAGGTACAGGCCATCCTGGTGGGCGCGCCGCGTCTGTTTGATCACCTGGGCGAAGAGAGCCTGGCCCACTTCGAGGGGCTCAAGCGCCTGCTCGAGTCTGCCGGCATCAAGTACGAGGTGAACGAGCGTCTGGTGCGCGGCCTTGACTACTACAACCTCACCGTGTTCGAGTGGGTCACCAACAGCCTGGGTGCTCAGGGCACCGTCTGTGCTGGTGGCCGCTACGACGGCCTGGTGGAGCAGCTGGGCGGTCAGCCGACCCCGGCAGTGGGCTTTGCCATGGGCATGGAGCGTCTGGTGCTGATGCTGGAAACCCTCGAACTCAATGCCGACATCCGCCCGGCGGTGGATGTCTATCTCTGCATGGTGGGTGAGGGCACTGAACAGGCCGGTTTCCAGCTGGCCGAGCGGCTGCGCGATGCCCTGCCTGATTTGCGCCTGATGAGCCACTGCGGCGGCGGCAACTTCAAGAAACAACTCAAGCGTGCCGACAAGAGCGGCGCGGCCATTGCCCTGATCCTTGGCGAGACCGAGGTGCAAAACGGGGAGATCACCATCAAATATCTGCGTGGCCAGGCCGAGCAACAGACCGTCACGGTCGACGCCGCCATTGCCCTGCTGGCAGCGAAAGGAGAGTAAGCTGTGGAAGTTTATACCACCGAAGAACAACAGGTTGAGGTCATCAAGAACTGGTGGAAAGAGAACGGAACCTCGGTGATCGCAGGAACTGTTATCGGTCTGGTTGGACTCTTTGGCTGGCGCTACTACAACGAGCATCAGCAGACCACCCAGGAAGCCGCCTCCCAGGCTTACAACGAGATGAGCGCCCAGCTGGCCAAGGGTGACGCGGCCGGCTTCGAGCAGGCACAAAGCTTCATCAGCGCCCACAAGGGCGACTCCTACGCCGAGCTGGCGGCGCTGCAACTGGCGGCGGCCGCGGTCAAGGCGGACAAGCTGGATCTGGCTGCCGAGCAGCTGACCCAGGTGGCTACCAGTGGTGACGAGAGCATTCGTCCTATCGCCGCACTGCGTCTGGCCCGGGTGCTGAACGATCAGGGCAAGGCCGATGAAGCGCTGGCCCAGCTTGGCAAGATCAACAACGACGCCTTCAAGGCCCAGGTGGCCGAAGTGCGCGGCGACATCCTGCAAAAGCAGGGCAAGAGCGAAGAGGCTCGCGATGCCTATCAGGCGGCGGCCGATGCCGGCGGTCTGCAGAGCAGCGCCGAGCTCAAGCTGAAGATGGACGATCTGGCGTTGCCAGCGGTGACCACGGGTGAGGCTCCGGATGCGTAATCTGTTCAAGATGGTGGCGTTGGGGGCTGCGGTCTCCTTCGCCCTGCAGGGCTGCTCCCTGTTCAGTTCGGAAGAGGATCTCAACCCCATGGCCCCGCTGCCCAAGGTCGAGTCCGCGTTCACGGCCGATACCGCCTGGTCCTCCTCGGTGGGTGACGGCATCGGTGACTTCTACTCCCAGCTCAAGCCGGTGGTGGAAGAGGAGCGCATCTATGCGGCGGCCCGCGACGGTGATGTCACCGCCTTTGACCGCGAAAGCGGCAAGGAGCTGTGGAGCGTCGATCTGGCGGATCTGCCAATCAACGCCGACAAGCGTAGCGCCCGCCTCTCCGGTGGCCTGGTCTCCCGCTACGGCAAGCTGTTCCTGGGCTCCGAGAACGGGGTGGTCTACGCCCTGAACGAAGAGAACGGGGAAGTGCTGTGGCAGACCACGGTACCGGGTGAAGTGGTGGCGAGCCCCGCCGTCGAGGATGGCCGGGTGGTGGTACTGACCACCTCGGGTCGCCTGGTGGCGCTTGATACCGACGAGGGCAAGCTGCAGTGGACCCTGGCGGAAGAGCAGCCGCCGCTGACCCTGCGCAGCGCCGGTGCCCCCATCATCACCAACGGCGCCGTGCTGTACGGCCGCGCCGATGGCAAGGTGGGCATCGCCCTGCTGAGCAACGGCCAGCCGGTGCGCCAGTCCAAGGTGGCCGACCCGCGCGGCGCCACCGAGCTCGACCGCATGGTGGACGTGGATGCCACGCCGCTCATCGCCGGCGATGAGCTCTATGCCATCGCGTATAATGGCCAGTTGATGGCGCGCAAGCTGATGAGCGGAGACGAAGTGTGGAAGCGCAAGTATTCCGGCTACCGCGACATGGCGGTGACCGGCAATGCCATCGTGCTGACCGACAGCCGCAGCCATCTGTTTGCGGTCGACCGTCGCAACGGTCTCGAGCTGTGGTCCAACACCCAGCTGGAAAACCGCACCGTGACCGCCCCCGTCATCATGGGTGACTATGTGGTGGTCGGCGATGTGGAAGGTTACCTGTATTGGCTGGATCGGACCGACGGGTCCATCAAGGCCATGCAGCAGCTCGACAGCAGTGGTCTGTACGCCGCCCCCCTGGTGGACGGTGACACCCTGTATGTGCAGAGCCGTGGCGGCAAGCTGTACGCTGTCAAGCGTCCCTGATCGCCCGATAATGTGAATATCCGGCTCCTGGTCTTCGGACCCGGAGCCTTTGTCGTCTTGAGAATGAGGCTTTTATGACTCCTGTAGTAGCCCTGGTGGGCCGCCCCAACGTGGGGAAATCCACCCTGTTTAACCGCCTGACCCGTACCCGGGACGCCCTGGTGGCCGACTTCCCCGGTCTGACCCGGGATCGCAAATATGGCCAGGCGAAGCTGGGCGAGCTGGAATTTATCGTGGTGGATACCGGTGGTATCGACGGCACCGAAGAGGGGATCGAGCTGAAGATGGCCGAGCAGTCCCTGCTGGCCATCGAAGAGGCCGATGTGGTGCTGTTCATGGTGGATGCCCGCGCCGGTCTGACCGCGGCGGATCAGGCCATCGCCGAGCACCTGCGCAAGACCCACAAGAAGGTGTTTCTGGTGGCCAACAAGACCGACGGCATCGACGGCGACTCCGCCGTCTCCGAGTTCTACGGTCTGGCCCTGGGCGAGGTCTACCAGATGGCGGCCGCCCACGGTCGCGGCGTATTGAGCCTGCTCGAGCTGGCACTGGCCCCCCATCTGGAGACCCTGGTCGAAGCCGCCGGCGAAGAAGCCGAGCTGGATGAAGAAGAGGAAGACTTCGACGAAGAGGCCCTGCTGCGCATGGTGGCTGCCGGTGAACTCGACACCAAGGAGGACACAAAGGAGACCCCGTTCGCCGACCTGCCAATCAAGTTCGCCATCGTCGGTCGTCCCAACGTCGGCAAGTCGACCCTGACCAACCGCATGCTGGGTGAAGATCGGGTCATCGTCTATGACATGCCGGGCACCACCCGCGACTCCGTCTACATCCCGATGGAACGCGACGAGCAGAAGTACGTCATCATCGACACCGCCGGCGTGCGTCGTCGCGGCAAGGTGCACGAGACGGTGGAGAAGTTCTCCGTCATCAAGACCCTCAAGGCGATTGAAGATGCCAACGTCTGCCTGCTGGTGATCGACGCCCAGGAGACCATCACCGATCAGGATCTCAGCATCCTCGGTTTCGTGCTCAACACCGGCCGCTCCGTGGTGCTGGTAGTGAACAAGTGGGACGGTCTGGATCAGAAGGTGAAAGAGGACGTCAAGAACGAGCTCGATCGTCGTCTGGGCTTCATCGACTTCGCCCGCGTGCACTTCATCTCCGCCCTGCACGGCAGCGGCGTCGGCCACCTGTTCGAATCCATCCAGGAGGCCTACCAGTCCGCCACCCGCCGTACCAGCACCGCCATGCTGACCCGCATCATGCAGATGGCGCAGGAAGACCACCAGCCGCCCATGGTGAACGGTCGCCGGGTCAAGCTGAAGTACGCCCACGCCGGTGGCTACAACCCGCCGCGCATCGTGATCCACGGCAACCAGCTCAACGACCTGCCGGACTCCTACAAGCGCTACCTCATCAACTACTTCCGCAAGTCGTTGAAGATCATGGGGACGCCGGTTCGAGTCGAGTTCCAGGAGTCGGTCAACCCGTTCGAGGGCAAGAAGAACACCCTGACCCTGAGCCAGGAGCGCCAGCGCAAGCGCCTGCTCAAGGCCAAAGCCAAGAAATAAGGCCCAGCGGCTGCCCTCACCGGCAGTCGCTTTTCTAGTGGTCTATTGAAGGGGAGGGGAATGTGCAGTGGGGTCGCCCAGTACACATTCACTTTGCAAGGAGTCAACCATGAGTCAACTTGTCTGCCCTGCCTGCCAGGGCGAGCTGGACAGCCGCAGCCGCGAGACTACCTGTGGTCAGTGCCAGGCCCGTTACCAGATCCGGGCGCTCTGCCCGACCTGCCGGCAGGAGCTGGAGCGGCTCAAGGCCTGCGGCGCGGTGGATTACTTCTGCAACCACTGCAACAGCCTGGTGTCGAAGCGGGCAGTGCTCTTCGAGGTGAGCCCGCTGACGGAAAATTGAGGCAATAAAAAACCCGGCTAATGCCGGGTTTATGCTGTGTGCTCTGCTATCAGCAAGGTGAAGGAGCGGTTTCGGCGCCATATCTTGCGTTTGATCTCGTTGAGCTTGAGCTTGCGTCTGGGGCTCCAGCCGCACCTTGTCTTCTTGACCAGTGTCGTTCTTCTGCGAGCTCGCATCTTGGTCTCCTCCCATGGGGTGGCCATCCCGGCCTTGGGTGATGATGGGAGCCTATCTGAAAGTGCTGTCATCCGAGTGCAAGTGGATGAAATGGCGCGATAAAAACAGATTCGGATAGGCTCCGGTGTGGTCGGATGGTAACAGAGAAACCACCCGAAAAACAAACCTGTCAACAGGGATCAGCGCAGGGTGATCTGCTTGACCACTTCGGCAATGACGGTGGGACGTTCGGCGCTGGTCGGCTCGCTGCTGTCATCCTCATCCAGCTCTTCGCGGCGATGGGCCTTCTGCTGCTCGTTGTCGAGCCAGAGCAGGCTCTGGTAGTACTGGCGCACGTTGTTGACGTAGTTGCGCGCCTCGCCGCCGCGGGCATAGCCGTAGCGCACCTTGCGGTGCCAGCGCGACTGCTGCAGCAGCGGCAGCACTTCTTTTACGTCGCTCCAGGCGTCCGGATTCTTGCCGAGCTCCTTGGTCAGGCGGCGGGCATCCATCATGTGGCCGTAGCCGATGTTGTAGGCGGTGAGGGCAAACCACACCTTCTCGTCATCGGGCACCGAGGCGGGCACCTTCGCCATCATCTGCTCGAGATAACGGGCGCCCCCCTTGATGCTCTCCTCCGGGTGCAGCCGGTTGTTGACCCCCATCGCCTTGGCGGTGGGCTCGGTCAGCATCATCATGCCACGCACCCCTGTGTAGGAGCGGGCCTCCGGATCCCAGTGGGACTCCTGATAGCTGATGGCGGCCAGCAGGCGCCAGTCCACCAGGTTGGCGTGGGTCTTGAACAGATCCTGGTACTTGGGCAGCAGACTCTTGGCCCGCTGCAGGAAGGTGCGGGTGTCGACGAAGTCGAAATTCTGCACGTGGCCAAAGTACTTCTCGTCGAGCTTGGCGATGGCGCCATCCATGAAGAGCTGGCCGAAGAAGTCGATGATGCTGGCGTAGAGGCTGTCGTCCGGCAGCTTGGTCATGGCCCAGGCCACGGTCTGGTTCTTGGCCAGCGTCATCCCCTCGGTGAGTTCGGGGTAGTAGCGCTGGGTACGGGCCAGCACGGTATCCTGCACTACCGTGTAGTCAATCTTGCCGTCGGCCACCTGCTTGAGCAGCTCCTCCACGTCGGCGTCCCGGTTGGTGCTCCACTTGAGGTTGGGGTGCTGCTTGGCCAGCTCCTTGAGCAGATCCTCCCCGGTGGAGCCGGCAGGCACCACTATGTTGCCCTTGAGATCGCCGATGTCCCTGGGCTTGGGGGAGCCGTTGCGATAGACCAGCTTGGGCGAGACCTGGTAGAAGCCGGGGCCGAAGCGAAACAGCTGGCGCCGCTCCGGGGTGATGACGATGGCGGCCGCGGCCAGATCGAGCTTGCCCTTCTTGAGCAGGTCCACCAGCTCGGCGGTGGAGTAGACAGGCACTATGGTCAGCTTGACCCCCAGCCAGTCGGCATAGCTTTTCGCCAGCTCGTAATCGAACCCCTGGGCGGTGTCGTCACGCTGGTAATAAGAGGTGGGGCCGTAGATGGTGCCAACCCGGATCTCGCCCCGCTGGCGGATCTGCTCCAGCTGGCTGGAGGGGGTGTAGAAGTCGCAACCGACCAGGGTCAGCAGCAACATCAGCCCGATAAACAGTCGAAAAATGCAGCGCAAGTAGGTGAGTACCCTTGTTGAAAAAATCGGCATTTGTCAAAAAAGAGGCACCTTTATACCAGAGAGTGTGGACCGAGTCACACTTGGCAAAACAAGAAAAACGTTTGTCCGCCGTCGGCCTGATCCCTATAATACGCGCGTCTCAATTCCCCCCCACTTCAACACTTGGTGAGAAAGGTCATATGGATATCTTGCGTGGTGCCCCCGCACTGTCTGAGTTTCGTGTCCAAAAACTGCTGCAACGCTTCGCGCAGATGAAACAGGAGAGAGGAGTAGAGATAGAGGATGTCTATGCCGAATATGTGCACTTCGCCGAGCTCTCGAGCCCGCTGTCGCCCCCGGAGCGAGCGACCTTGGGCCAGCTCCTGCGCTACGGCCCGACCATCCCCGAACACACCCCCAGCGGTCAGCTGTTTCTCGTTACCCCCCGCCCCGGCACTATCTCCCCCTGGTCTTCCAAAGCAACCGACATCGCCCACAACTGCGGCCTGAATCAGGTCAAGCGGCTCGAGCGCGGCATCGCCTATTACGTGCAGGCCAAGGGTGAGCTGAGCGCTGCCCAGCGCGCCGACGTGGCCGCCGTGCTGCACGACCGCATGATGGAGACGGTGTTTGGCGAGATGAACGAGGCCGCCGCCCTGTTTGCCCATCTGGAGCCGCGCCCCTTCACCCAGGTGGACGTGCTGGCCGGTGGCCGCGCCGCCCTGGCCGAGGCCAACGTGGCACTGGGTCTGGCGCTGGCCGACGACGAAATCGACTACCTGGTGGAGAACTTCAGCCGGCTGGGTCGCAATCCCAACGACATCGAGCTCTACATGTTTGCCCAGGCAAACTCCGAGCACTGCCGCCACAAGATCTTCAACGCCGACTGGACCATCGACGGTGAGCAACAGCCCAAGTCGCTGTTCAAGATGATCAAGAACACCTTCGAGCAGACGCCGGATCATGTCCTGTCTGCCTATAAAGACAACGCTGCGGTGATGGAAGGGAGCCAGGGTGGCCGCTTCTTCCCGAGCCCCGCCAACGGCGAATACCAGTACCACCAGGAGCAGGTCGACATCCTGATGAAGGTGGAGACCCACAACCACCCAACCGCCATCTCCCCCTTCCCGGGCGCCGCCACCGGCTCCGGCGGCGAAATCCGCGACGAGGGTGCGACAGGCCGTGGCGCCAAGCCCAAGGCGGGCCTGGTTGGTTTCTCCGTCTCCAACCTGCGCATCCCCGGTTTCGAGCAGCCCTGGGAGCAGGATTTCGGCAAGCCGAGCCGCATCGTCAGCGCCTTTGACATCATGCAGGAGGGGCCGCTTGGCGGCGCCGCCTTCAACAACGAGTTCGGCCGTCCGGCCATTCTCGGTTACTTCCGTACCTTCGAAGAGGAGGTACCGAGCCACAATGGCGTCGAGGTGCGTGGCTACCACAAACCCATCATGCTGGCGGGCGGCATCGGCAACATCCGCAGCGAGCACGTCCAGAAAGGGGAGATCCCGGTCGGGGCTGCCCTCATCGTGCTGGGCGGCCCGGCCATGAACATCGGTCTGGGCGGCGGCGCCGCATCCTCCATGGCCTCCGGTCAGTCGGCAGAAGATCTCGACTTTGCCTCGGTGCAGCGTGACAACCCCGAGATGGAGCGCCGCTGCCAGGAGGTGATCGATCGCTGCTGGCAGTTGGGGGACGACAACCCCATCGTCTTCATTCACGACGTGGGCGCCGGTGGCCTCTCCAACGCCATGCCTGAGCTGGTGAGCGACGGCGATCGCGGCGGTCGCTTCGATTTGCGTGCCATCCCGAACGACGAGCCGGGCATGAGCCCGCTGGAGATCTGGTGCAACGAATCCCAGGAGCGCTACGTACTGGCGGTGGCCAAAGAGAAGCTGCCGCTGTTCAAGGCGCTGTGCGAGCGTGAGCGTGCACCCTATGCCGTCATCGGCAGCGCCACCGAAGAGAAACACCTGACCCTCTCCGACCAGCACTTTGACAACCATCCCATCGATCTGCCGCTGGACGTGCTGCTGGGCAAGACCCCCAAGATGCACCGCGACGTAGCGAGTCTGCCGGCCCAGGGCAAGGCACTGCAACTGGATGGCATCACCCTCGGCGACGCCGCCGAGCGGGTATTGCGTCTGCCGACCGTGGCGGAGAAATCCTTCCTCATCACCATCGGCGATCGCAGCGTGACCGGTCTGGTCAACCGCGACCAGATGGTCGGCCCCTGGCAGATCCCGGTGGCCGATTGCGCCGTCACCGCCGCCACCTACGACAGCTACCACGGTGAAGCCATGTCCATGGGCGAGCGCACCCCGGTGGCGCTGCTCTCTCATGCGGCTTCCGCTCGTATGGCGGTAGCCGAGGCCCTGACCAACCTGGCGCCGGCCCACATCGGATCGCTCAAGCGGGTCAAGCTCTCCGCCAACTGGATGGCCGCAGCCGGTCACCCGGGCGAAGATGCCGGTCTCTACGAGGCGGTCAAGGCGGTGGGCGAGGAGCTCTGCCCGGCCCTTGGCATCACCATCCCGGTGGGCAAGGACTCCATGTCCATGAAGACCCGCTGGCAGCAGGATGGCAAGGAGCAAAGCGTCACCTCGCCGCTCTCCCTCTTGATCTCTGCCTTTGCCCGGGTCGAAGACGTGCGCAACACCGTCACCCCGCAACTGCGCAGCGATCTCGGTGAAACCGACCTTATCCTCATCGACCTTGGCAACGGCAAGCAGCGCCTCGGCGCCTCCGCCCTGGCCCAGGTCTATCGCCAGCTGGGCGACAAGGCGCCGGATCTGGACAACCCGATCCAGCTCAAGGGCTTCTTCAACGCCATCCAGGTGCTGGTGGCCGATCGCAAGCTGATTGCCTACCACGATCGCTCCGATGGTGGCCTCTTCGTCACCCTGGTGGAGATGGCCTTCGCCGGTCACTGCGGCCTCGACCTGCAACTGGATCGCATCGGCGGCGAGCTGTTGCCGGCCCTGTTCAACGAGGAGCTGGGGGCCGTCATCCAGGTGCGTCGTGAAGACAAGGAAGCGGTGATGACCCTGCTGGCCGGTCACGGTCTGGCGGCCTGCTCCCACGTGCTCGGCACGGTGCGCGAGGGGGATCTCATCACCCTGCAGCGGGCTGGTCAGGAGGTCTATCGCGCCAGCCGCACTGCCCTGCGTACCATCTGGGGCGAGACCAGCTGGCAGATGCAGCGTCTGCGCGACAACCCAGAGTGCGCGGATCAGGAGCATGCCGCCCGTCAGGACGCAGCCGATCCAGGCCTGCAGGCCAGGCTCAGCTACAACCCGACCGAGGACGTGGCGGCACCCTATATTGCCCGCGGGGTCTCCCCCCGTCTGGCGGTGCTGCGCGAGCAGGGGGTCAACTCCCACGTGGAGATGGCGGCGGCGTTTGACCGCGCCGGCTTCACCGCCGTCGACGTGCATATGAGCGATATCCTCGAAGGCCGTATCAAGCTGGAGCAGTTCCAGACCCTGGTGGCCTGCGGTGGCTTCTCCTACGGCGACGTGCTGGGGGCGGGCGAAGGCTGGGCCAAGTCCATCCTGTTCAACGAGGGGGCCCGCGAGCAGTTCCAGCGCTTCTTCGAGCGCGGCGATACGCTCTCCTTGGGTGTCTGCAACGGCTGTCAGATGATGTCCAACCTGCGCGAGCTGATCCCGGGCGCCGATCTCTGGCCGCGCTTCGTGCGCAACCGCTCCGAGCGCTTCGAGGCCCGCTTCAGCCTGGTGGAAGTACAGGACTCCCCGTCCGCCTTCTTCGCAGGCATGGCAGGCTCCATGATGCCGATCGCCGTATCTCACGGGGAAGGGCGAGTGGAGGTGCGTGATGCCGCTCACCTGGCGTCGTTGCAAGCCAGTGGCCTGGTGGGGCTGCGTTTTGTGGATAACCGCGGTCAGGTGACCGAGCAGTACCCGGCCAACCCGAACGGCTCGCCGGACGGCATCACCGCCGTGACCACCACGGATGGTCGCGCCACCATCATGATGCCGCACCCGGAGCGGGTGTTCCGCACCGTGGCCAACTCCTGGCACCCGGACAACTGGGGCGAGGATGGCGCCTGGATGCGGATGTTCCGCAATGCCCGGGTTCGTCTGGGCTAAGCCTGCGACGCAAACAAAAACCGGCCCTTGTGGCCGGTTTTTTTATGGCGACCTTCCCGCTAGGGGCGGCCGTGACCCAGTTCGTGGGGGATGAAGTCACCGCGATCGAGAATGCGCAGGCAGGCGTCCACGACGGCTTCATCCAGCCGGGTGCCGCGCAGCTGGATGATATGGGCCCTGGCCTGGGGAATGCCGAGGGCGGCGCGGTAGGGGCGATCGGAGGACATGGATTCCACGATGTCGGCCACCGTGAGGATGCGGGCCTCCAGCAGGATCTGCTCGCCCTTGAGCCCGGCCGGGTAGCCGGAGCCGTCGATGTACTCGTGGTGCTGGTGGATCATCTGGGCGATGGGCCAGGGCAGGGCGATGTCCTTGAGCACCTGATAACCGGCGCCCGGGTGCTCCTTGACCAGGTTGAACTCCTGGGGCGTGAGCCGCCCCGGCTTGGTGAGGATGTCGACCGGCACCTGGATCTTGCCGATGTCGTGCACCATGGCCCCCAGATAGAGTCCCCGCAACCGCTTCTCATCGAGCTGCAGCTCGCGACCGATGGCCAGCGCCAGGGTGGCGACGTGCTTCTGGTGGCCGGCGGTATAGGGATCGCGCTGCTCCAGCACGGCGGCAATGGCACCGAGGGCATCTTCCAGCGCCAGCTCCAGCTGACGGGCATGCAGCATCTTGTCGCGCTGGGCGGTG
Source organism: Aeromonas sp. QDB20 (assembly GCF_027707805.1). Lineage (NCBI taxonomy): Bacteria > Pseudomonadati > Pseudomonadota > Gammaproteobacteria > Aeromonadales > Aeromonadaceae > Aeromonas > Aeromonas sp. QDB20. The sequence goes on from NZ_JAPCJC010000002.1 coordinate 71,738, forward strand.
AGGTAGGCCTGCTGGGTGCTGCGGGCCTGCAGGCCATAGGCAAGGTAGTCCGCCAGTTGGCTGAAGAGGTGCACCTCCTCGTCGGTGAAGGGGCGGGCCTGCTCGCTGTGAATGAGCAGGCCGCCGTGCCCGCCGGTGTGCCACTGCAGCGGCAGCAGCAGGCGGGCGCGCAGGGTGGCCGAATGATGTACCAGCTCGCAGGGGAGCGCCTCGTTGCACGGCATCTCTGTGCTGATGGCCTGGTGCAGGGCGGGATCCCGGGTGAGCCACTCGTCGCTGGCAAACCAGGTTGCGTTGCCCGCCTGCGCCAGCACCTGCAGGGTGTGCTGGTCAGGTTTTTCCTGCAGCACGGTGACGAGGGGGAAACGGCCGTCGAAGGTGATGGCGTCGCAGATCTCCTGCAGCAGCGTCTGCTCGTCGTCCGGTCTGAGCATGGCGTGATGGGCGCGGCCGATGGCCTCCAGGGTCCAGGTGTACTGTTGCAGCCGTTCTTGCTGCTGCTTCTTCTCGGTGATGTCATCGAAGAAGACCCCGACGCCGACCACCTGGCCCAGCTCGTCGTGCAGGGGAAACTTGGTGGTGCTGAGCCAGCGGGCCTCACCTCCCTTGAGATAAGGCTCCTCGTGGCGCTGGGTGATGCCGCCGGCCATGACCCTGAGATCGTCGTCCCGATAGCGCTGGGCCAGCTCGGCCGGGAAGAAGTCGGCATCGCACTTGCCGGCCAGTTCGGCCGGGGTGAGGGCGAGATCGTCTGCCAGAAGCCGGTTGCAGGCGATGAAGAGGGAGCGGGTATCCTTGAGCAGCACCCGGTAGGGCAGCTGATCCATCACCTGACCAAGCAGGGCTGCCGTGGACAGCGGGGTAAAGGGCGGTGCGGGTCTTGAACTCATCGTCATCCAGCCTCGGTCAAAGGGGGGCGAAGCGGTAGCCAGCCTGCCAGACGGCGAAGCAGGCGCTGACTACCTGTTCGTCGTAGTGGACACCGGCATAGCGGGTCAGCTCGGCGAAGGCATCGGTGAAGGAGAGGGCCCGCCGAAACGGACGGTGGGCGGTCATGGCCGCCAGGGAGTCGGCCACCCGGATGATGCGCGCCTCCAGGCAGATGGCATCCCCCTGCAATCCCTGCGGATAGCCACTGCCGTCCATGTTCTCATGGTGCTGCTGCACTATGGTGGCGATGGGCCAGGGGAAGTCTATCTGCTGCAGAATTTCACAGCCCGCCTGCGGGTGCAGCTTGATGAGCTCGAACTCCACCTCCCGCAATTCGCGGGGGCGGGTGAGGATCTCCGCGGGGATCTGCAGCAGGCCGATGTTGTGCACCATGGCGGCGAGGCCCAGTCCATCCAGCCGATCCTGCGCGAGTTGCAGATGCTGGCCGATGGCCAGCGCCAGATCGTGCACGCGCCGCTCGTGGCCCGCGGTGCTGGGATCCTTGTGGGCGATGGCGGAGGAGAGCGCCGCTATGGTCTGGAACAGCAGGGTACGTTGCTGCTGCTCGCTCTCCTTGATGTGGGTGATGTCGACCAGCGCGCCTATGATGCCGGCCACCTCGCCCTGATGGTCGTAGAAGAGATCCTTGAAGTTGAGCACCTGATAGCGGCGGCCCTCCCGGTCAAACAGGGTGTGCTCGAAATATTGCGGCTGCCTGCTGCGCAGCACTTCCAGGTCGCGCTGGGTGTATTCGTCGGCCATCTCCGGGGGCAGGAGCTCGTCCACCCGCTTGCCCTGCAGCTCGGCCTTGCTGATGCCGGTGATCTGGGTGAAGGTCGGGTTGCAGCTGATGAAACGCCCCTCGACATCCTTGTAAAACACCGGAATGGGAATTGCCTTGAGCAGGGATTCGTTGAAGCGCTGCATGTCGACCAGCTCCGCCTGCTGGCGCAGCGCCAGCTGCTCGCTGTCCCGGCACAGCTGGATGGCGCGGGCCAGGTTGCCGAGGATGGGGCTGAACAGGTGACAGAGCCGCTCCCCCTGCTGCTCCGCATTGGGGGAGAGCAGCAGCATCAGGTAACCCCCCTCGATCCGCAGCCGGTAGGCAAAGGGGTAGGGGCGTGCAGCGGGCAGCGGCAGCGGGGCGTGCAGGATGCACTGCTCGCCGTCGCCGACCCAGTGGGGCAGCGCGAGCGGCTCCCCCTGATGGCTGACCAGCTGCTCATCCCCGATCGCCTTGATGATCTTGTACTCACCCTGTGGCAACTGCTGCAGCACCAGCCCGACCGGGCAGGCACAGTGAAACAGAAAACGCTGCAGCACCTTGGTCAACAGGGCGTCCAGAGTGACCTCGCGACCGATGCAGAGGGCAAGATCGCAGACGATGGCCATGGCGTGGTCGTTGTTCATCGCCGTCCCTCCCCGTTGCAGAGAATGGCTCCGTTGTGAAACAGCGGATACTCCCCTGGTCGCAGGCTGCCGATCTCGCCAAGGGAGAGGGCGCCCACCAGCTCGTGGGCACCGCTGTGGCTGAAGAGGGTTTTCAGCTCCAGCGTGCTCTGCTCGCCGAAGTGCTGCTGACGGCCGGCGCAGTAGTAGATCTCGAGGCGCTCGGGGGCGCCGTGCCGGCTCAGCTTTTCGGCCAGCTCGATGGCGTGGGCGGTCGGGCTCTGCGGCGCCTTGAGCAGGGTGAGGATGCTGTGATCCGGCACCTCCCCGACGCAGAGCAGGGCCCCCTCGTCGGTGACGGCGACCGGGATGCGCACGATGACGTCGCCGTTGGCCCGCAGCAGCCCGAGCGGCAGGTGGACGCCGTACTGGTAGAACTGATCCGGCGTCAAGCGCTGCTGGAACTGTTGCTGGACCAGGGACTGGTAGCGACTGAAGGCCGGCTCCCAGTCGATGAAGGCAATCTTGTTGCCCTCGCTGCTGGTGGCCAGCATGGGCTGGGCGGTGAGCTGATAGCCGTGCTCGAGCAGCGGGTAGCTGTGGTGGGGCAGCAGGGTGCAGCAGACTGCCTGCGCCAGCAATCTGTGGTTGTCGAACAGGCAGGGCATGGGGCGGAACTGGCCACTGCCGGCATTGACGCCGGCATAATTGACCCTGTCCGCGAGGTGCAGATAGATCCCCTCGAGGAGGGAGGCGATGTTGGGGATCATGGCATCAAAGGTCAGAAAGAGGGTCGGTACGCCTGCGGCCTCTGGCCACTGCGCAAGCTGGGGGAGCAGCGCATCGCAAAGGGTGCTGACTTGCAGGTCTGTGCAGGCGGCGGGATCGAGCGGGATGAGCAGGGGGGCGTGTGAGGCCGGGCGCGGCAGCAGCCAGGCACCGTGCTCATGAAAGCCGTGGCGGCTGATGAGGCGGGGAAAGAGTGCGCCGCTGAGCTGAATATCGAGCCGCCGGCACTGCTGCTGCAGCTCGGCCACGTGCCCGGCATCCTGCTCGGCCAGCAAGAGATCGAGCCGCTCCCCGCGATAGGGCTGCAGTGCATCGGCCAGTGGTTGCGCATCGAATGAAAGAAAAGCGGGCTGCATCATCCCTCGGAACTCCTTTCCTGCCAATGGCTAATATATCAGCAAGGCGGGCGAAGTGGATACCCGGTCGTGTCCGACAAGAGCTTATAAGCCGTTATAAAGGCAGATAAATTTGAGATGGCTGGTCAGGCATCCAGCTTTGGGCAGATAAAAAACCGGCCACTTGGGCCGGTTTTTTGGGGGAGTGAAATCAGCGCAGCACCACGTTCTGGAAGCCCTGTACCAGGCTGATGACCGGCTGGGGATAGAGACCCAGTGCCACCACCAGTGCGGCGGAGAGCAGCACCACCAGACCACCGGAGGTGATGGCCCAGTCCCCCTTGGCGTCGCGCAGCTGCATGCCGGGCTCGCGCAGGTAGAGGGTGACCATGACCCGCAGGTAGTAATAGAGACCCAGGGCACTGCCGAGCACGATGGCGCCGGAGAGCCACCACAGCTTGGCATCGACGGTCACCCCGATCAGGTAGAACTTGCCGATGAAGCCGAGCGTCATGGGGATACCGGCCAGCGAGAGCATCATCACGGTCAGCACGGCGGTCAGGTAGGGACGACGCCAGAACAGGCCGCGGTAGCTGTGCAGGGAGTCCGCATCCTTGCCGCGATAGGGGCTGGACATCATGCTGATGACGCCGAAGGCCCCCAGGCTGGTGAACAGATACATCAGCAGATAGACGCCGGCCGCTTCCACCGGCATCTGGCCGAGACGGCTCGCCACGATCACCGCCAGCAGGTAGCCGAAGTGGGAGATGGAGGAGTAACCCATCATCCGCTTGATGTTGGTCTGCAGCAGGGCCAGCAGGTTGCCGATGACGATGGAGACCACCGCCATGGCGGCCAGCAGCCAGTGGATCATGGGATCCGCGGCGGCGGGTACCGCCAGGTAGAAGCGCAGCAGCACGCAGAACACCGCGATCTTGCTGACGGTGGCGAGGAAGGTGGCCACCGGGGCCGGCGCCCCTTCGTACACGTCCGGGGTCCAGAGGTGGAACGGTGCCAGGGAGAGCTTGAAGGCAAAGCCGACCAGCATCAGACCCAGACCGCCCATCAGCAGCGGGTGGTGGGCCGGGGTGGTGGCCAGGGTCAGCCCCAGATCGCTGAAGCTGAGGCTCCCTGCCTGGGCATAGAGCAGCGCCATGCCGAACAGCAGGAAGGCGGTGGCGGCGGCGGAGAGCACCATGTACTTGATGCTGGCCTCCAGCGAGTGGCGCTCGCGATAGGCGTAGCCCACCAGACCGAACATCGGCAGGGTCAGCATCTCGATCCCGATGAACAGGGAGGCGAGGTGACGTGAGCCGGCCAGCACCAGGCCACCGGCGGTGGCGATCAGCAGCAGCAGGTAGAACTCTTCCCGGTTGTCCGGATAGCCCTTGAGCCAGGAGCGACCGAAGGTACAGGTGGCCAGGGCGCCGATGAGCACCAGGCCCATGTAGAAGACGGCGTAGCCATCGATCAGCAGCAGCGGGGTGACCCCCTGATCGCCTTGCGCCATCACGATGGGCAGGGAGAAGAGCGCGAGGTTGAGGCCGGCGATGGTGACCACGAAGGCGGTGTCATCGCACCGTTTCCAGGCGATGGCCAGCATCAGGGCCACCATGGCCCCGGTTGTCAGCAACAGGGGCAGCAGGGCCAGCAGTTGCGAAGCGGTGAAGGTCATTGCAGTGCTCCTGTAAGGGACAAGGAAGGCAACAGGGCCAGCGGTTTAACAGCGGTCACTCTCATTGCAATGCTCCTGCGAAGGGCAGGGCGTACCAGTGCAGCACGCTCAGCAGGCTGTTGCCCGCGGTGTCGAGCACCGGTTGGGGATAGACACCGAGCAGCACCAAAAGACCGGCGATGGTCATCATCATCACCAGCTCGCGGCTGTCGAGCCCCTTGAGCACGCTCTCGTCCTTGGGGGTACCGAAGCAGGCGCGCTGCAGCATGATGAGGGAGTAGACCGAGGCCAGTACCAGCCCGAAGGTGGCGATGATGGTGAGCACGGGGGCAACCTGGAAGCTGCCGATGAGGATCAGGAACTCGCCGACGAAGTTGCCGGTGCCCGGCATCCCCAGAGAGGCGACCGAGAAGAACAGCATCACGCCGGGCAGGTAGCGCAGCCGGCCCCACAGCCCGCCCATCAGGCGCAGGTCCCGGGTGTGCAGACGCTCGTAGAGCTGACCGCACAGGATGAAGAGGCCGGCGGCGGAGAGACCGTGGGCGATCATCTGTACCACGGCGCCCTGCAGGGCCAGCTCGCTGCCCGAATAGATGGCGATCATCACGAAGCCCATGTGGGAGATGCTGGTGTAGGCCACCAGCCGTTTGATGTCGGTCTGGGCGAACGCCACGATGGCGCCGTAGACGATGCCGATGAGGCCCAGCACCATGGCGTAGGGGGCAAATTCGGCGGACGCCTCGGGGAAGAGCGGCAAGGCGAAGCGCAGCAGACCGTAGGCGGCGGTTTTGAGCAGGATCCCCGCCAAGTCAACGGAACCCGCGGTCGGCGCCTGGCTGTGGGCATCCGGCAGCCAGCCGTGCAGCGGCACCAGCGGCATCTTGACCGCGAAGGCGATGAAGAAGCCCAGCATCAGCAGCCACTGCACCCCCTCGCTCATGGGGGTGTTCAACAAGTCCTGATAGTTGAAGGTGAACACGCCGGTGGCGGCGTGGTGAGTCAGCACCAGGCCCAGGATGGCGACCAGCATGATGAGGCCGCTGACCTGGGTGTAGATGAAGAACTTGGTGGCGGCGTTGATCCGGGATTTGCCGTCGGTGACCGAGTGGCCCCACAGCGCAATCAGGAAGTACATGGGCACCAGCATCATCTCCCAGAAGAAGAAGAAGAGGAACAGGTCCAGCGCCATGAAGACGCCGAGCACGCCACCCAAAATCCACAGCAGGTTGAGGTGGAAGAAGCCGATGCGCTGCACGATTTCCTTCCAGGAACAGAGGATGGCCAGCACGCCGATGAAGCAGGTGAGGATCACCATCAGCAGCGACAAGCCATCCACCGCCAGGTGCAGTGAGATTCCGAAGCGGGGGATCCAGGGCAGTTGCAGTTCGGCGGCCCAGACGGGTACGCCGCCCTGGGCTGACAGGGTGAAATCGCCGCTCCACCAGATGGCGCAGGAGAGCAGCAGGCAGGCGCTCATCGACAGCAGGGCGACCCAGCGTACGAAGTACTCGCCGAATCGCTCGGTCTGCCAACAGAGCAGACCGCCGATGAAGGGTATTAACAAGATCCAGAGTAAGGTCACGATATCAGCTCTCGTCTATGTTCTAGTCACTGTGCAGGCCCGTGGGCTTGCTGCGAGTTCAGGGGCTGCATCACGGGATCAGCCGAGCAGCAGCAGGGCCAGGATCAGGGCGGCGCCCATCCCCATGGAGGCTGCATACCAGCGCAACTTGCCGGAAACGGTCCAGGCCAGCAGCTGGTGGCCGCTCTGGGCCAGCCAGGCCGGCAGGTTCATCATCCAGTCCAGCGGATCCTTGCCGAGCAACCGGGTCGCCAGCAGATACGGCTTGACCCACAGCTGATCGTAAAGCCAGTCAAAGCCCCAGGCATTGAACCAGAGAGTGCTGAGCAACTTGCCCGGCGCGCTGTTGGCTATGCTGCTGGCCAGGCGGCGCTCGCCCAGGAACAGGAAGGCTGCCAGGGCGATGCCGGCGATGGCGATGACGGCGGAGGTGATCTCCAACGCGTGGCGCCCCTCTTCGATGTGATCCCCCGGACCCGTCGGCAGTACCCCCGCCAGCGGCGGCACTATCAGGGCGCCGATGCCGGTGGAGAGCACCAGCAGCACCAGCAGCGGCAGCTGGTGGGCCAGACCGTGACCGGCGTGAGCCTCGGTCTTCGCCTTGCCGTGGAAGGCGATGAAGATGAGGCGGAAGGTGTAGAGGGAGGTGAGGAAGGCACCGCCAAGGCCAGCCCACAGCAGGGCGCTCTGGCCGCTGGCCTGCACCTGCCACAGGATGGCGTCTTTACTGTAGAAACCGGCGGTCACCAGCGGCAGCGCAGCCAGGGCCGAGCCCCCGACCAGGAAGCAGGCATAGACCAGCGGCAGGCTCTTGCACAGGCCCCCCATCTTGAAGATGTTCTGCTCGTGGTGAGTCGCGACGATCACGGCACCGGCGGAGAGGAACAACAGCGCCTTGAAGAAGGCGTGGGTCATCAGGTGGAAGATGGCCCCTTCCCAGGCGCCAACGCCGAGGGCCAGGAACATGTAGCCGATCTGGCTCATGGTGGAGTAGGCCAGGATCCGTTTGATGTCGGTTTGCACCAGGGCCGCAAAGCCCGCCAGCACCAGGGTAATGGCCCCGACCAGCGCCACCAGATGCAGGATCTCGGGGGCCAGCAGGAACAGGCCGTGGGTACGGGCGATGAGATAGACACCGGCGGTCACCATGGTGGCCGCGTGGATCAGTGCCGAGACCGGGGTCGGGCCCGCCATGGCATCCGCCAGCCAGGTCTGCAGCGGCAGCTGGGCCGATTTGCCGACGGCGCCGCCGAGCAGCATCAGGCAGGCCAGCGACAGGGCGGGGGAGCCTTCGGCAAACAGGGTGGGGGCGCGCACCAGCAGCTCATGGATGTTGAGAGTGCCGAGCTCGCGATAGAGGATGAACAGGCCGATGGCGAGGAAGACGTCGCCGACCCGGGTCACCACGAACGCCTTGAGGGCGGCGGCGCCGTTGTTGCGATCCTTGTAGTAGAAGCCGATCAGCAGGTAGCTGCACAGACCCACCCCTTCCCAGCCCAGATAGACGAACAGCAGGTCATCGGCCAGCACCAGGAACAGCATGCTGGCGATGAAGAGGTTGGTGTAGGTGAAGAAGCGCGAATAGCCCTCTTCACCGCGCATGTACCAGGATGCGAACAGGTGGATGAAGAAGCCCACCCCGGTCACCACGCCCAGCATGGTCAGCGACAGGCCGTCCAGTGCCAGGCGGAAGCTGGGGCTGAAGCTGCCCACCGAGATCCACTGCCACAGGGTCTGGGTATAGACGCCGCCCGCCGGCATGGTGTTGAGAAAATCAATGCCGACCCACAGGGTAGTGAGGGCCGACAACCCTATGCTGCCGACGCCGATGAGCGCCGAGGTGCGCTCGCCGAAACGACCGAGGGAGAAGGCCAGCACCAGCCATCCCAGCATCGGAAACAGAAAAGTCAGGTATAGGAGGCTCATCCGCGCATCTCGCTCACAGTGTCCACGTTGAGGGTGTGGTAACGACGATAGAGCAGCAGTAACAGGGCGAGGCCGATACTGGCCTCCGCTGCCGCCAGAGAAATCACCAGTATGTACATGATCTGGCCATCAGCCTGGGCCCAGCGGCTGCCAGCCACCACGAATGCCAGTGCCGAGGCGTTCATCATGATCTCGATACTCATGAGGATAAACAGCAAGTTGCGACGTATCAGCAGGCCGCACAGGCCGATGCAGAACAGCACGGCAGCCAGCAGCAGGCCGTGTTCCATCGGGATTCCGTTCATCATTGACCTCCTTCTTGAGACGGATGTGCCGAGGCTTTTGGCACGGAGAGCACTTCCCCGCTCTTGTCTTCACGGCCCAGGTGATAGGCGGTCACCAGACCGGCCAGCAGCAGGATGGAGGCGAGCTCCACCGCCAGCACGTAAGGACCGAACAGGGCGATGCCGACCGCTTTGGCACTGACGTCGGTCAGACCGAGTTCACCGCCGGTGACCCCGAGAATGCCGTAGGCCAGAAAACCCAGCAGAATGAGCGAAAGCAGGCCCGGGCCCACCCAAGTGGTGGGAGTGAGCCAGTGCTTCTCCTGATCCTGGGCCGAGCCCAGGTTCAGCATCATCACCACGAACACGAACAGCACCATGATGGCGCCCGCGTAGACGATCACCTGCAGGGCGCCTGCGAAGGCGGCGCCCAGACAGAAGAAGATCATGGCCACGGCGATGAGGGAGACGATGAGATTGAGCAGCGCGTGCATCGGATTGCTGGTGCTGATCACCCGCAGCGTGCTGTAAATGGCGACCAGGGCCGCGGCATAGAATGCCAGTTCCATGATTGACTCCTCAGGGCAGCAGGCTCTTGACATCGATGGGCTTGGCTTCGTTTTCGGCATCCCCTTTCGGCTTGCCGTCGATGGCCATCCCGCTCATGCGATAGAAGTTGTAGTCCGGGTACTTGCCGGGGCCGCTTATCAGCAGATCTTCCTTCTCGTACACCAGGTCCTGTCGGCGGTACTCGCCCATCTCGAAATCCGGCGTCAGCTGGATGGCGGTGGTGGGGCAGGCCTCTTCGCACAGGCCGCAGAAGATGCAGCGGGAGAAGTTGATGCGAAAGAACTCAGGGTACCAGCGACCATCTTCCCGCTCGGATTTTTGCAGCGAGATGCAGCCGACCGGGCAGGCCACCGCACACAGGTTGCAGGCCACGCAGCGCTCGTCGCCGTCCGGATCGCGGGTCAGCACGATGCGGCCGCGATAGCGGGGGGCCGCATAGACGGCCTGCTCCGGGTAGTTGAGGGTCTCGCGGGGGCGCCAGGCATGGGAGAACACCATGCCCAGGCTGCGTAACTGGGTGCCGACACCCTTGATGATGTTAATAATTTTCATAGTCGTGCCTCACTGCACATTCATCAGCACCACAGCCCGTACCGGCTGCATCCCGAACGGGATGCAGGGCGGCGGGCAAGCAGACGTTCCAGCCAAACGGCATCACAATTTTTCTGTCCATCGGGGCCTCACTGCGCATTCATCAGCACCACGGCGCCGGTGACCAGCATGTTGAGCAGGGTCAGCGGCAGGCAGACTTTCCAGCCAAACGACATCACCTGGTCAAAGCGCGGGCGGGGCAGAGAGGCCCGCAGCAGGATGAAGAACACCATGAAGCAGGCGGTCTTCAGGGCAAACCAGATGAAGGGCGGCAGCCAGGGGCCGTGCCAGCCACCGAAGAACAGGGTCACGATGAGGGAGGAGACCAGCACGATGCCGATGTACTCGCCCACGAAGAACAGGCCCCACTTCATGCCCGCATACTCGATGTGATAACCGTCGGCGAGCTCCTGCTCGGCTTCCGGCTGGTCAAACGGATGGCGGTGGGTGACGGCGACGCCAGCAAACAGGAAGGTGATGAAGCCCAGGAACTGGGGGATGATGTTCCACAGTCCTGCCTGCGCTTCCACGATATCCCGCAGGTTGAAGCTGCCGGTCTGGATGACGATGCCCATCAAGGAGAGGCCGAGGAACACCTCGTAGGAGAGGGTCTGGGCCGAGGCGCGCAGGCTGCCGAGCAGGGAGTACTTGTTGTTGCTCGACCAGCCGGCGAACAGCACGGCATAGACCGCCAGCCCCGCGATGGCCAGGATGTAGAGCAGCCCCACGTTGAGATCCGCCACGCCCCAGGTGGGGGTGATCGGCACCACCGCAAACGCCAGAATGAAGGCGGTAAAGGCGATGATGGGGGCCAGCACGAAGATCCGCCGATCGGCGAAGGGCGGGATCCAGTCCTCCTTGAAGAACATCTTGATCATGTCGGCCGCCAGCTGCAGCAGGCCGAAGGGGCCTACCCGGTTGGGGCCGTAACGATCCTGCCACAGCGCCAGCAGACGGCGCTCGATGAAGCTCATGAAGGCACCGGCCCCCACGATCCCCACCAGCACGATCAATGCCTTGCCGATCTCCAGCAACAGATCGATCAGAGAGTCGCTCATGCGATGGCCTCCTGCAGGTTGGCGAGATATTGCTGATGCAGGGCGGTCGGCAGACCGTTGACACCAAGCGGCAGACCCACCAGACCGGCGCTCAGATGCTCGCTCAGTCGCAGGGTCAGCCGCCAGTGGTGGCCACCCCAAGAGAAGGCGACCTGGCTGCCGGCATTAAGGGAGAGACGGTTGGCGTCGGCCGGGTTCAGCACCAGTACGGGCTCGCTCATGCGGGCCTGGATGACCGGGCTTCTGGCAGAGAGCTCTTCGCCACCAAACAGCTGGTCATAGTTCACCACCTGCAGCGCCTCTTTGGCGCTGAACGGGGCGGGAATGGTGTCGAACCAGCCGAGGCTCTCCTCGTCCGCTTCCAGCAGACGGCGGCCGGGATCCCCGGCGCGCAGGTTGCCACCCACTTCATCCTGGAACTTGTTCCAGGCGGACGGGGAGTTCCAGCCCGGTGCCCAGGCGAACGGCACCTGTTGCAGCGGCTGGCGGGCACCGGCGTAGCCTTCCATGGAGAAGTTGAAGGGCGAGTCGGGATCCTGGGCGACTCTCGGCTCACTCACGTTCTGATCCGCCAGCATGGAGGTGCGGCCACTGTAGCGGTGCGGCTCGCGGGCGAGCTTCATGCCGCGGATGCGCAGACCGGCGTTGGGAGCGGCCTCACGCATGCTGGTCAGCAGCGGAGCGCTGGCGGCGCAGGCACTGCTCACCTCGTCGAAGGTGTTCCAGCGCAGCGGTTTGCGATCCAGCGCCCCTTGCAGGGCGGCCAGCCAGCGCCAGCTCTCGCGCACCTGGATGTCGGCGTCGTAGAAGGCGGGGGCATAGACCTGGAAGAAACGCTGGGCGCGACCTTCCATGTTGATGAGGGTACCGTCGCCCTCGGCGAAGCTGGCGGCAGGCAGTACCAGATTCGCCTTCTGGGCGGTGCCGGTGTCCTGATGGTCGACCACCAGCAGGTGCTGCAGGCGGTCGATGGCGGCATCGACGCGGCTGCGCGGTGCGCGGCGGTAGAGATCGTTCTCGAGCATCACCAGCGCGAGCTTCTCTTTTGTTTCGATGCGCTCGAGGGCGGCTTCCAGCGGGGCGGCATTGCCGGCCAGCATGGCCAGCCCCAAGCTGTTGGTCTCCTGGGCTACCAGAGCGAGCTCCACGGCCTGGCCACGGCCCTTGAGGGCACGGGCGATGTTGCTGGCCGCCTCGAGCAGCGCCTGGCTGCGGGCACCGGTGCCGGCGATGATGAGCGGCTTTTTGGCGTTGCCGAGCAGCGCGGCCCAGCTGGCGGCCAGGGCCTGCTGCTCGGGGGCGAGATCGGTCAGGGCAGGGGCGCTGCCATCAAGCAGATGGGCGATGGCAAAGCCGAGGCGTGCCTGATCCGCGTGGGGGGCGTGCAGGGTGCCGCTCGCCACGTCGTCCAGTCGGGTGGTGTCGAGACTGGTGATGAGCAGCGGGTAGCGCTCGTTCTGGGCCAGGGTCTGCACCGCGGCGACCTGCCACAGATCCACCTTCAGCTTGCGGGCGATTTCACGGCCCTTGCCCTTGACTGCCTGACGCAGGGCCAGGGCGATGCGGGCGGCGGTCTGGGTGACATCCTCGCCGAGCACCAGCACGGCATCGGCCTCTTCCATGTCACGCAGGCTGGGGGTGCGCACACCACCGTGCTGCAGGATCTGCAGCATCTTCTGCAGGCATTCCCATTCGCTTTGCTCGACGCCGCTGTAGAAGTTGGCGGCACCCACCAGTTCGCGCAGGGCGAAGTTGCTCTCAAGCGACGCCCGCGGCGAGCCGATGCCGATGACGCCGGCGGCGGTGCGCAGGGCATCGGCGGCCCGGTTCAGGGCACCATCCACCGTGATGGCCAGCTTGTCATTGCCATCCTGCAGCAGGGGCTGGCGCGGGCGGTCGGTCAGATTGACGTGGCCGTAGCCGAAGCGGCCGCGGTCGCACAGGAAGTAGTGGTTCAGAGCGCCGTGATAGCGGTTTTCGATGCGGCGCAGTTCGCCATAACGCTCACCTGGGCTGATGTTGCAGCCGACCGAGCACCCTTGGCAGATGCTGGGGGCGAACTGCATGTCCCACTTGCGGTTGTAGCGCTCGGAGTGGGTCTTGTCGGTGAACACGCCGGTGGGGCAGACCTCCACCAGGTTGCCGGAGAACTCGCTCTCCAGGGTGCCATCCTCGACCCGGCCGAAGTAGACGTTGTCGTGGGCGCCGTAGACCCCGAGATCCTCGCCACCGGCGTAATCCTTGTAGTAGCGCACGCAGCGATAGCAGGCGATGCAGCGGTTCATCTCGTGGTTGATGAAGGGGCCCAGATCCTGATTCTGGTGGGTGCGTTTGGTGAAGCGGTAACGGCGGCTGTTGTGGCCGGTCATCACCGTCATGTCCTGCAGGTGGCAGGCGCCACCCTCTTCACACACCGGGCAGTCGTGGGGGTGGTTGGTCATCTGCCACTCCACCACCGTCTTGCGGAACTCTTTCGCCTCTTCATCCTCGATGGAGATATAGGTGCCATCGGTGGAGGGGGTCATGCAGGACATGACCAAGCGGCCGCGCTTGTCGTCGGCATTCTGATACTGCTTCACCGCACACTGGCGGCAGGCGCCGACGCTACCGAGCGCCGGGTGCCAGCAAAAATAGGGGACGTCCAGCCCAAGGGAGAGACAGGTTTGCAGCAGGTTATCTGCCCCGTCTACCTCGAACTCTTTACCGTCTACATGAATGGTGGCCATACAACTTCCCTGACTTCAATGAGATAAATTCTGTGGCTCGCGCCGGTTCTGCGGGCGCACTGGGCGCCTTACCAGCGCTCGCCCAGCAGATTGGGCTGGATACCCTTGAGCTGCTTGTGACTATCCTGCGGCGCCTTGACGCCGGCCTCGAATTCGGAGCGGAAATACTTCATCGCACTGCCCAGCGGCTCGATGGCGCCAGGGGCATGGGCGCAGAAGGTCTTGCCCGGGCCGAGGAAGCTGACCAGCTGTTCCAGGGTGGCGAGATCCCCTGGCTGACCCTCGCCCCGCTCCAGCGCGCGCAGCAGCTTGACGCTCCAGGGCAGGCCGTCGCGGCAGGGGGTGCACCAGCCGCAGGACTCGCGGGCGAAGAACTCTTCCATGTTGCGCAGCAGGGAGACCATGTTGATGCTGTCATCCACCGCCATGGCAAGGCCCGTGCCCATCCGGGTGCCGACCTTGCCGATGCCGCCGGCATACATCTGGGCATCCAGGTGTTCGGGCAGCAGGAAGCCGGTACCGGCCCCACCCGGTTGCCAGGCTTTCAGGCGATAGCCGGGCTTCATGCCGCCGGCGTAGTTCTCGAACAGCTCGCGGGCGGTGATGCCGAATGGCAGTTCCCACAGGCCGGGGTTGTTGACCTTGCCGGAGAAGCCCATCAGCTTGGTGCCGTGATCTTCCGAACCCGGCAGCGCCAGCCCCTGATACCAGGCCACACCGTTGCCGATGATGGCGGGCACGTTGCACAGGGTCTCTACGTTGTTGACACAGGTGGGCTTGCCCCAGACGCCGGAAACGGCGGGGAAGGGGGGCTTGGCGCGCGGGTTGGCGCGCCGCCCTTCCAGGGAGTTGATGAGCGCCGTCTCTTCGCCGCAGATGTAACGGCCGGCGCCGGTGTGGACGAACAGCTCGAAGTCAAAGCCCGAGCCCAGGATGTTCTTGCCAAGGAGCCCAGCGGCCTTGGCCTCTTCTACCGCACGGCGCAGGTTGGTGGCGGCATCTACATACTCGCCGCGCAGGAAGATGTAACCACGGTAGGCCTTGAGGGCCTTGGCCGAGATGATCATCCCCTCTATCAGCAGGTGGGGCAGTTGCTCCATCAACAGCCGATCCTTGTAGGTGTTCGGCTCCATCTCGTCGGCGTTGCAGAGCAGGTAACGGATGTTCATGCTCTCGTCTTTGGGCATCAGGCCCCACTTCACACCGGTGGAGAAGCCGGCGCCGCCGCGGCCCTTGAGGCCGGCATCCTTGACGGTGCCGACGATTTCATCAGGGCTCATCTGGCCCAGCGCCTTGCGGGCCGCATCGTAACCCTGCTTGCTCTGGTATTCATCCAGCCAGACCGGCTGGCCGTCGTCGCGCAGCCGCCAGGTGAGGGGATGGGTCTCGGCGGCGCGGGCGATGCGGTTGGCGGTACCAAGGGATGCCAGACTCATGGGTAAGCCTCCAGGGTCTTGAGCAGGCTGACGGCGTCGAGCCCACCGTAGGTGTCATCGTCGATCATCAGCGCCGGCCCCTTGTCGCAGTTGCCGAGGCAGCAGACCGGCAGCAGGGTGAAGCGGCCGTCGGCGGAGGTCTGGCCGGGGGCCAGGTTCATCACCTCTTTCAGGCCGGCCAGCAGTTGCTCGTGGCCGTTGATGTAGCAGACCATGCTGTCGCAGACGCGGATGATGTGGCGACCGACCGGCTGGCGGAAGATCTGGCTGTAGAAGGTGGCGACCCCCTCCACGTCGCTGGCGGGGATACCGAGCTCGGCGGCGATGGCGTGGATGGCACCGTCAGGAACCCAGCCGCGGGCCTGCTGCACTATCTTGAGCGCTTCGATACTGGCGGCACGGGGATCTTCGTAGTGGTGTTTCTCATGCTCGATGGCATCGCGTTCTGCCTGGCTCAGGATGAAATCGTTCCCCTTGCCCTGGCATGAACTCTGTCCCTGCGGGGACGGATTGTGTTGGCACTGACATTGCTGGCTCATGGCATAACCTTTTGTGGCTTGTTCTTGTTGTCGTGTAACGGCGCTTGGTAACAGCCGTTACTCAACGGTCCACATCCGACATAACGAAATCGATACTGCCCAGATAGACGATGAGGTCCGACACCATCTGGCCACGGATCACCGAGGGGATCTGTTGCAGGTGAGCAAAGCTCGGGGTGCGGATCCGGGTCCGGTAGCTCATGGTGGAGCCATCGCTGGTCAGGTAATAACTGTTGATCCCCTTGGTCGCCTCGATCATCTGGAAGGACTCGGCGGCCGGCATGACCGGGCCCCACGACACTTGCAGGAAGTGGGTGATCAGGGTCTCGATGTCCTGCAGGGTGCGCTCTTTGGGCGGCGGCGTGGTGAGCGGGTGATCCGCCTTGAACGGCCCCTCCGGCATGTTCTTCATGCACTGCTCTATGATGCGCATGCTCTGGCGCATCTCCTCGATGCGCACCAGGGCGCGATCGTAGGCATCGCCGTTGGCACCGACCGGTACCTCGAATTCGAACTGATCGTAGCCGGAGTAGGGGCGCCACTTGCGCACGTCGAAGTTGAGGCCGGTGGCGCGCAGACCACCGCCCGTGGTGCCCCAGGCCAGCGCCTGTTCGGTGGTGTAGGCGGCGACGCCGATGGTGCGGCCACGCAGTATGCTGTTGCGCATGGCGGCCTTCTCATAGTCCATCAGCCGCTTGGGCAGCCAGCTCAGCAGGTTGTCCTGCACCAGTCGCTGCCAGCCGACGGGCAGATCGTGGGCCACGCCGCCGATGCGGAACCAGGCCGGGTGCATGCGGGCGCCAGTGATGGCTTCGATGATGGTGTAAATCCGCTGCCGGTCGGTGAAGGTGAAGAAGACCGGGGTCATGGCGCCCACGTCCTGGATATAGGTACCGATGAACAGCAGGTGACTCTGGATGCGGAACAGCTCAGCCAGCATCACCCGGATCATGTCGACCCGCTGTGGCACCTTGATGCCGGCCAGCTTCTCGACCGCCAGCACGTAGGGCAGGTTGTTCATCACCCCGCCCAGGTACTCGACCCGGTCGGTGTAGGGGATGTAGCTGTGCCAGGACTGGCGCTCGCCCATCTTCTCGGCACCGCGGTGGTGATAGCCGATATCGGGCACGCAGTCGCGGATCTCCTCGCCATCGAGCTGCAGTACCAGGCGGAAGGCGCCGTGGGCGGAGGGGTGGTTGGGACCCAGGTTCAAGAACATGTAGTCCTCGTTCTCGTTGCCGCGACTCATGCCCCACTCTTCCGGCTTGAACATCAGGTTGCCCTGCTCCATGTCCTGCTTGGCGGCATCGAGCATGAAGGGATCAAATTCGGTGGCCCGCGCCGGATAATCCTTGCGCAGCGGGTGACCCTGCCAGCTCTTGGGCATCATGATGCGGGTCAGGTGCGGGTGACCGTCGAAGTTGATGCCCATCAGATCCCACACTTCCCGTTCATACCAGTTGGCGTTGGGGAAGTGGCGGCTGACGGTGGGCAGCGTCAGATCCCCCTCCTTGAGCGGCACCTTCAACATCAGGTCGGCGTTGCGATCGATGGAAATGAGGTGATAGAAGACGGTGAAGTCGCTGTCGGGCAGGTCGTGACGATGGCTGCGCATCCGCTCGTCGGTGGCGCTCAAGTCAAACAGCATCACGAACGGGGAGGGGAGCTTTTTAAGGAACCCCATCACATCCAGCAGCAGCTCGCGGGAGAGCCAGACCACCGGCACGCCGGTGCGGGTATTCTGGATGGTGAAGCGTTCGGCACCGAAATGGGCAAACAGCTCGCCGACTACCTGAGCGTCTTTGTGATCACTCGGTTGCCACTGGGCCATGGCGTAGTTGCTGGGAAATTCTCGAGTCAGTTTCATGGTCAGATCTCATCCGGCGTGCGCAGGTTGGTGACGTTGATCCGCTCGCCACGCTTGCGGTCCTTCTCGGCAGGCATCTGGGGGCGATAGATGCCCTGATCGCCCACCACCCAGGAGAGCGGACGGCGCTCCTTGCCGATGGAGTCCTGCAGCAGCATCAAGGCCTGCAGGAATGCCTCGGGACGGGGCGGACAGCCCGGAATGTAGACGTCGACCGGCAGGAACTTGTCGACGCCCTGAACGACCGAGTAGATGTCATACATGCCGCCCGAGTTGGCGCAGGCCCCCATGGAGATGACCCACTTGGGCTCGAGCAGCTGTTCGTACAGGCGCTGGATGACCGGGGCCATCTTGATGAAGGGGGTGCCGGCGATCACCATGAAATCGGCCTGGCGCGGTGAGGCCCGAATGACTTCGGCACCGAAGCGGGCCACGTCGTGAGGGGAGGTGAAGGCGGTACACATCTCTACGTAGCAGCAGGAGATGCCGAAGTTGTAGGGCCAGAGGGAGTTCTTGCGGCCCCAGTTGACCGTGTCCTGCAGCACCTCTTCGAGGCGCCCGATCATGATGCCGCGTGAGGCCTCTTGAGCCAGGGGATCCTCGACGATCTGGCGCTGTTCCTGGGGGTAGCGCTCAACCGGCGCATCCGGGTCAATCCGGGTCAGGGTGTACTTCATGGTGCAACCTCAAAGGGATAATCAGTAATTCAGTCTGGCTTCTTGTCGGTCAGGACGCGTTTTTTCGGTGCCCAGTCGAGGGCGCCGATGCGCCACAGGTAGATGAGTCCTACCAGCAGCAAGGAGATGAAGATGGTGGCCTCGATGAAGCCGACCCAGCCGCTCTCCCGAACGGAGACGGACCAGGCAAAGAGATAGAGCGCTTCCACGTCGAAGATGACGAAGAACATGGCAACCAGATAGAACTTGGCGGAGAAGCGCAGACGGGCATTGCCCACGGAGTCTACGCCTGATTCGAAGGGCTTGTTTTTGGCTCGGCCGTAGGCGCGGCCTCCCAGCAGGGCTGCCAGGCCGATCATGATCAGGCAGATACAGATGGCCCCAACTACATAGACAGCAAAAGCCCAATGCTGGACAGCAATATCAGCAAACATAGGAGTTTTCCCTAACCAAATTAATCACGAGACTTAACAAGGATGTTACGTATTATGCCACTTCGATACTGATTTACATGTCATTTCAGGGGATTAATTATTAATCAGCGGGAGGAAAATCGTATTTTGCAAGCGGGGTCAATGTTCCTATTTGAGAATCATTTTCACTCGCCTTTGTGATGGGGGGAAAATCGTGGGGCAGTTTGAAAAATAAACTAATCGAGAAAAACGAGACCCCGCCGGGCGGGGTCTGCTGGATCAGGGTTTGAGGACGGGGAGGGACTCTTCGGCGGCCTTGCCCTGGGAGAGGGTGATCTCGACCCGACGGTTGGCCTGCCGGTGTTCCGGGGTGTCGTTGGGATAGCGGGGCTGGGCATCGGCCACCCCTTGGGCGATGATCCGGGAGGCATCGAGCTTGGGGTTGGTGAGCAGGGTGTGCACGATGGAAGCCGAGCGCAGCACCGACAGTTCCCAGTTGCTGCGATAGAGCTCCACCGGCGCCTGGGTGTTGTCGGTGTGACCTGTGACCACCACCTTGCCCGGGATATCCGCCAGAATACCGGAGATCTTGTTGACCAGCGGAATGAACTGGGGCTGCAGGAAGGCGGAATCGGCCGGGAACAGTGCCTTTTCACCGATGCGGATCACCAGCTGGCTGCCGAGCTGCTCTACCTCCAGATCCTTGGATTCGATCTGTGCCTTGAGCTGCTGCTCCAGCTTCTTCTTGGTGACCTGCACCCACTCCTGCTCCTGGGTCTTGTGAGGCCAGGACTCCGTCGCGCTCGGCTTCTCAGAGGCGCCTATGGTCTCGTTGAAGGGATCCGAAGCTGCCGTGGGGGCATCTTTCTCCAGCACCGTCTCCTTCTCGGGGCTGCTCGGGGTGGTCTTGGATTCCGGCTCAAGAATGCCGGTCCCCCCTTGCATGACCGGTGAACCCGCAGGCGGGGAGATCAGGCCTATTTTACCCAGCGACTCGATGAAGCCCTGGATCAGCACCCGGGTTTCAGACTGCTTGGCCATCGCGAAGGAGTAGAGCACCACGAACAGGGCGAACAGCAGGGTCATGAAGTCGGCATAGGAGACCAGCCAGCGTTCGTGGTTCTCCGGCGCCTCAGCCTTTTTCTTTTTTGCCACCGTGGCCTCCTAAGTAGGGTTCGAGGGTGACTTGCAGACGTTGTTGGGATTCGCCGTCCACGATGCAGAGGATGCCGGTGAGGGTCATCTCCTTGTAGTGGCGGATCTGGTGGGCAAAGGCCTTGTAGCGGTTGCCGAAGGGCAGGAAGATGAGGTTGGCGGCCGATACCCCGTAGATGGTGGCGATGAAGGCCACCGCAATGGCGCCCCCCAGCTTGTCCGGGGCATCCAGCAGGCCCATGGCGTGAATGAGGCCAAATACCGCCCCCACGATCCCCATGGTCGGGCAATAACCCCCCATGGCCTCATAAAACTTGACGGTCTGCTCGAGATCTTCCTGCTCGAACTCGATCTCGTTCTCCAGCACCTCGTGGATCTTGGTCTTCTCGTAGCCGTCGACCATCATCTGCACCCCCTTTTGCAGGAAGGGATCCTTGATGTCGTCGATCATCCCTTCCAGGGCTAGCATGCCGCTGCGCCTGGCGTTGCCCGCCAGGTTCTCCAGCAGTTCGGCCTGCTCCTGCATGTCGAGTTTGAGAGGGGTCAGCAACCACTTGAAACGCTTGAGGGTGCTGCCGACGACGGAGAAGGGGAACTGGGTCAGAGCGGCACCGACAGTACCACCGATCACTATGAGGAAGGCGGGCAGATCGAGCAGGGCGCTGGGGTGGCCGCCCTCGATCATGTTGCCGCCCAGAATGGCGATCAATGCCAGGACCAGGCCGATTAAGCTCATTTATTACGCATCCCTGAAGATTGATAATGGCTAGTGTAGCTACTTAAGTATCAGTTTTTCAAAATGATATCCAATCGCTGAGCAATAACGTGCGCCAGCGTCAGCTGCCGCCCGGGAGAGGTGTTTTCCGGCTGGAAAGGGGGGAGCCACCAAGGTGGACGTTGCTGCCAGCAGAGGGAAATTGGCGGCGCTGTAGCCTTGCGTTTGAGGCGCTTGGCTGCAGAGGCGAGCTGGCGGCGGAATGTCACTATCAGCCATCAGGTTGGCCGTTCAAATGGGTGGTGAGATCGGTACGCCATGGGGCGGGTCATAGCCAGCAGGACTGCCTGGAGGATAGATAGAGGCTGCCGGCCTGCTCGACGCTGGGTGAGAGGGCCGCTTTCGTCAGAGTCTGAAAGCAAAAAACCGACCATCAGGTCGGTTCTTTAAATTTGGCGGTGAGGGAGGGATGATTCGCCACTGCGTGGCTCACCCCTTCGGGGCGGCCTGCGGCCGTTCATCGTAGCAAGCTGCTCTGCTCGAACCCGGCGAGGGTTCTCACCCTCCCTCTTCGAGATGAGCTGATAATTCTTCCCCAAAGCAAAAAACCGACCATCAGGTCGGTTT